>JAKEEX010000487.1 GCA_022616315.1 Myxococcaceae bacterium | reverse complement strand
GTCGTCACCCGCTGCAGCAACAACTACGGGCGCTACCAGTTCCCCGAGAAGCTCATCCCCCTGATGACGGTGAACGCGCTCCATGACAGGCCGCTGCCCGTCTACGGCGACGGCCTCAACGTGCGCGATTGGCTGCACGTGGAGGACCACTGCGCCGCGCTGCTGGTGGCGCTGGAGAAGGGGAAGGCGGGCGAGGTGTACAACATCGGCGGTGGGGCCGAGCGCCGCAACATCGAGATTGTCCGCGGCATCCTCGAGCTGACGAAGAAGCCCGACACGCTCATCAAGTACGTGCAGGACCGTCCCGGCCACGACCGGCGCTACGCCATCGACCCGACCAAAATCCGCACGGAGCTCGGTTGGACGCCCGCGCACACCTTCGAGCAGGGACTCGAGGACACCGTGCGCTGGTTCGTGGACAACCGCACCTGGTGGGAGCGCGTGATGAGCGGCGCCTACCGCCAGTACTTCGAGACCCAGTACCGGGCCCGCCTGGCGGCCTGAGGCGGAGTGAGCTCCATGAGACTCGTCGTCACCGGCGCGAACGGCCTCGTCGGAAGCCGGCTGTGCGCGCAGGCCACTGCCGCGGGCCACACCGTGGTGGGCCTGGGGAGGGGTCCGAAGAGGACGGAGGGCCCCCACGCCTACGTCTCGTGCGACCTCACCCGGGCGGCGGAGGTGGAGCAGGCCATCGCCGCGGCAAAGCCCGACGTCGTCCTCCACCCTGCGTCCATGACGAACGTGGACGGCTGCGAGAAGGACCCTTCGGGGGCGTGGGCAGGGAACGTGGATGCAACGGTGCACGTGGCCAAGGCCACGCAGGCGGCCGGGGCGCACCTCGTCCACGTGTCCACCGACTACGTCTTCGATGGGGACGCTGGCCCCTACGCCGAGGACGCCCTTGTGAACCCGCGCGGCGTGTATGCCCTCACCAAGGCGGTGGCCGAGCAGGCCGCGCGCACCTTCGCGCCCGGCTGCGCCATCGCTCGCACCGCCATCGTCTATGGGTGGCCTGCGGCCGCGAACCTCAACTTCGGCGCGTGGCTCGTGACGACGCTTTCGGCAGGGCAGCAGGTGAAGCTCTTCGAGGACCAGGTGGTGAGCCCCAGCCTCGCGGACAACGTGGCCGCCATGCTGCTCGAGCTAGGTGAGCGCCGCCTTGGGGGCGTCTGGCACACGGCCGGAGCGGAGGTCATCGACCGTGTCAGCTTCGGACGCAGGCTCGCCGGTGTCTTCGGCTTCGACGAGCGTCTCATCATCCCGACCCGGATGGCGGAGCTGAAGCTGCCGAGCCCCCGCCCGTTGAGGAGCGGCCTCATCACAGGCAAGGTGCAGGCCCAGCTGTCCGCCCGGCCCCTCACCATCGACGAGCAGCTCCAAAGTTTCCACGCCCACTGGCAGGGGCGGCGCTGAGGCCCGACGAGGGCCATCACGGCGCAATACGACTTCTTCAGGAGAAGACGATGAAGGGAATCATCCTCGCGGGCGGCTCGGGCACACGCCTCTACCCACTGACGCGCGTCGTGAGCAAGCAGCTGCTGCCCGTCTACGACAAGCCGATGATTTAC
>JAKEEX010000486.1 GCA_022616315.1 Myxococcaceae bacterium | reverse complement strand
GCGCCCTCCAGCTGTGTGAGGACCGCGACGTCCGTGGGCTTCAGGTCCAGGCACTGCCGGTACGCGGCCTGGGCGTCCTGCTCGCGGGAGAGGCGCTCCTCGAGGATGGTGGCCTTCTCCAGGAGGAGAGCGGCGCGGGTGCGCGGCTCGCCGGTGGCCTCCAGCTCGGCCTCCACCAGCTGCACCACCATGTGCCAGTTGCCCACGTCCGCGAAGAGACGACGTGCCGCGCGGATGTTGGCCACGAAGCGCGGTGCGAGCCGGTAGGCAGCCTGGAACGACACCGCCGCATTTCGTGGGTTGCGCAGCGGCTCTTCCCAGAGCAAGCCCACCTCGTGGAACAGGTGGGCGGCCGCCGGGTCCGTTCCGAGCACCCGGGCCTCGCGCTCGAGAGAAGCGATGCGGACGCGGGCCTCCTCCTCCGGGCCGGGCGGCGGTGCGGGGAGCGCGGCCACGCCCGCGGCGAGCGTCGAGACGGCCGAGGCACCACCCGGTGCGCCCACCGGGACGGGATGCGATGGGCCCTGTGTCTTCTCGCGGATGTCGCTCATGGCAGAGCCTCCTGACTATCACGCTGCCCTGCGTGCTCCCATCTTTGACACCCCGCGGCGCGACGCTCTAGCGTGCGCGGCCCCTGTGAACGCGGAGGAAGCGCGCGCCCGTGGCACTCATCGTCCAGAAGTATGGCGGCACCTCGGTGGGAGACGTCGAGCGCATCAAGGCCGTGGCCCGTCGCTGCGTGGCCACACAGAAGGCGGGACACGACGTGGTGGTGGTGGTCTCCGCGATGTCGGGAGACACCAACCGGCTCCTGAAGCTCGTCTCGGCCATCACGGACCGGCCGGACCTGCGCGAGCAGGACGTGGTGGTGGCCACTGGTGAGCAGGTCACCATCGGGCTGCTGGCCATGGCCATCCAGGCGCAGCGGAAAAAGGCGCGCAGCTTCCTGGGCCACCAGGTGCGCATCCTCACCGACAGCGCGCACTCCAAGGCGCGCATCGTGCAAATCGACGAGCAGCGCATCCGCGAGGCCCTCCGCAAGCACGAGATCGTCGTCGTGGCCGGGTTCCAGGGCGTGGACGCCGAGGGCAGCGTCACGACGCTCGGGCGCGGCGGCTCGGACACCACGGCGGTGGCCATTGCCGCGGCGCTGAAGGCGGATGCGTGCGAGATCTACACGGACGTGACCGGTGTCTACACCACCGACCCGAACGTCTGCCCCGCCGCGCGCAAGCTGGACCGCATCACCTACGAGGAGATGCTCGAGCTCGCCTCGCTCGGCGCCAAGGTGCTGCAGATCCGCTCGGTCGAGTTCGCCATGAAGTACAAGGTCCCGCTCTGGGTGAAGTCCTCGTTCACGGACGACCCCGGGACGCTGGTCTGCGAGGAGGACACGAAGATGGAGGAGCCGCTGGTGAGCGGGATCGCCTACGACCGGAACGAGGCGAAGATCTCCGTGCGTGGCGTTCCGGATGAGCCGGGGGTCGCCGCGAGGCTCTTCGGCGCGCTCGACGAGAAGAACGTCGTGGTGGACGTCATCGTGCAGAACCCGGCCAAGGACGGGCGGACGGACCTGACGTTCACGGTGGCCAGGTCGGACTTCGTCACCGCGCGCGACACGGTGAAGAAGGTGGCGAAGGCCATCAAGGCGGAAGGCGTCGAGGCGGACGAGACGGTGGCCAAGGTCTCCATCGTGGGCGTGGGCATGCGCAATCACTCCGGCGTCGCCGCGAAGATGTTCCAGGTGCTGGCCGCGGAGGGCATCAACATCCAGCTCATCTCCACGTCGGAGATCAAGGTCTCCTGCCTCATCCACTCCAAGTACACGGAGCTGGCCGTGCGTTCGCTCCACACGGCGTTCGGCCTGGACGCACCGGCGGTGGACCTCTCGGCAACCTCCCGCTGAAGGAGCCTCCATGGGTCGGGTGGCGTGGATGTCGGCCTTCACCATCGCGCTGCTGGGCGCCGGCGTGGCCGTGCGGCTCCGTGCGCCATCGAGCACGCCCACGCTTCCCTGCGCACCGGGTGAGGTACGCGTGGATGCCCGGGGCGTGGCGTCCTGCCCCAGGGCAGGAGACACGGACGCGGGCGTCGCACTCCCTGCGGCGGCCCTCCTCGGGCTCGGCGGGCGGCTGGACCTGAACCGGGCGACGGAGGCGGAGCTCGGGCTCCTTCCGGGCGTGGGTCCCTCCCTCGCGCGCGAGCTCATCGAGGCCCGGGTGCGGACGGGTGGGTTCTCGAGGTGGGAGGACGTGGACGCGGTCCCGGGAGTGGGGCCTGCCAGGCTGGCGACGCTGCGCGCGCACGCGGAGATCCGCTGAGGGCAGTGTGGTAAGCCTCCGGGCGTGCGAATCGCGTGTCCGCAGTGCTCGATGGCCTACTCCCTCGACGCGGCGCTGCTGCCTCCCGGTGGCGCGCCCGTCCAGTGCACGCGGTGCAATCATGTCTTCACGGCACACCCTCCGGCGGATGGCTCGGACGAGGCGCGCGTGAGCGGGGTGGCGAAGGCGGCTGTTGCGCCTCGTGCCTCGACCATGCCGTTTGGCGGGACCCCTCCCGCTGGACCGTCACGCTCCCCGGCCTCTGGAGCCGTCGCGCCGGATGCCCCGGCGGCCCGCAAGCGCACACAGCTCTTCGGCGCGGGGAGCGTCCCGGGAGCACCCCAGCGCACCGGCACGCAGGCCTTCGGTGCGGCGGCCCCCGACGCGCCGCAAGCGCGGACTGGGACCGCACCCATGGGAGCAGTCTCGGGGCCGGCGCCCGCGCTGCCTGCGCGCGCAAAGACGCAGGTCTTCGGCGCACCGTCGGGCACTGCGTCGGAGGGACGCTCCCCCCGGACGGCCCCTCCACCATTGGACATGCCCGCCGTGGACATCCAGCTGGACGACCTCGGGTCCGGCTCCGAGCCCCCTCCGCCGTCCGTGGGACGGAGGTCGACACTGCTCTTTGCCGGCGGAGCCGCTGCGGTCCCTTCCGGGGTGGACGCGGGCGGAGCGGGAATGGCAGCCGAGCGGGTGACACCCGTCGCGCAAGCCCCGGGCGACGCCCCGGCGGGCGGCGAGCGACCTGCGTCCGGACGTCCGCGGCTGGAGCTCCCGCTCGAGCCGAGGGCGCTCCCGCTCGGAGCGGAGGCGGGCCCCTCGCAGTCGAGCGCCTCCGTGGACATGCGGTCCGAAGGTCGCCGGAGGGTGCAGACCCTCATCGGTGGCATCGCGGCGTGTGCACTGCTCGCGGTCATCGGCTGGCGCCTCATGGGACCGCGACCCTACGAGGTGCCACCGACGGCGCAGCTCGCGCGCGAGGATGCGGTACGGCTCCTCCGGCGTGACGACGCGCCGAGCCGTGGGAAGGCCATCACCCAGCTCGAGGCGCTGGTGGCCTCCGAGCCGCGCTTCCTCGAGGCGAGGGCGGACCTGGCCGTGGCGGTGGCGTTCCACCTGGATGACGCGCAGCTCGGCGTCAGCGAGGCAGAGACCGCGAAGGCAGAGCTCCTCGAGCAGGTGGCGCGCCTCGAGTCGGCACAGGAGCCGAGCGACTGGCAGAACCGCGTCAACGCCCTGCGCGAGCAGCTCGCGGAGGGGGAGCGTCGCAACGCCCCCGTCGCGGCGCGCCTCCCCCAGCTCGAGCGGCGCCTGGAGGCGGCGCTCAGGTCCCTCCCTCCCTCCAGGGAGGAGCTCACCCCCGAGCAGGCGCAGGCCGTGGTCCGGGCCGAGGCCGTGTCCCAGGGCGTGAAGGGCTCGCCGCAGGTGCTGGCGCTCTCGGAGCGCTACGCGCAGCAGGGCGCCGCGGATGGCTGGGGCGAGGTGGCCTACGCCGAGTACGTCCTCCACTCGGCGGGTGCCAGGGCCGGGCTGGAGCGGGCGCGTGAGTCGCTCCGCGCGCTGAAGGCGCAGGACGCCTCGTTCGTGCGCCTCTTCGTCCTCGAGGCCCGCCTTGCACTCCTCGCGGGGGACCATGACGCGGCGCGGGCCAATCTGGAGTCCGTGCTGACGCTCAATCCCGAACACGCGCTCGCGCGGCAGCTGCTGGAGCGGGTGCGGACCGCAGGGCTGCCGGGCGGGGGCTGAGCCGCCCGCTCCTCCTGAAAGATTTCCAGGCTCTCCGCGCCGTCCAGCCCGGTCGCGCGGCAGGCCCCCTCACGTCTTCTCCGACCGGTTCGCGGCACGGGCGTTGCTGCGTCCTCCTGCGGGACGTCCGTCCCCTGGAGAGCCGTCGGGGGTGAGGGATGGCAGAGGCCGCGTTCTGGGTCGCAGCGCTGCTGCTCGTGCACACGTACTTCCTCTATCCGGCATTGCTGGTGGTCATGGAGCGTCGGGGCTGGGGGCCGCGGCGGCGCGGGGGCCACTCCGAGCGCGCCTCCCACGCTGGAGGCGGAGTGCTGCCCTCGGTGAGCGTGGTGGTGGCCGCCTACAACGAGGAGGCCTGCATCGCGGAGAAGCTGCGGAACACCCTCGCGCTCGACTATCCGGCGGACCGCTTCGAGCTCATCATCGGCTCGGATGGCTCGAGCGACGCCACGGACGCCATCGTGCGCGGCTGCGCGGATCCACGGGTCTGCCTGTCGACCGCGCCGCGGGCGGGGAAGACTTCCGTCCTCAACCGCTGCATCCCCTGCGCATCGGGCGATCTCATCCTGCTCTCGGACGCCAACACGCGGGTTGCCCCGGATGCCCTGCGAAAGCTCGTGCGACACTTCGAGGACCCCGAGGTCGGCGCGGTGTGCGGCAAGCTCCGGCTCGTCAACCCCACGCGTGAGGACTACGAGGAGAGCGCCTACTGGGCCTACGAGTGCCGCATCAAGGAGGCCGAGGGGCGCTGGGGGGCGGTGGTCGGAGCGAATGGAGGCCTCTACGCCATCCGTCGCAGGCTCTTCACCCGCCTCCCGCCCTCCACCATCGTGGACGACCTCGTCATCGGGCTGAGGATCCTCTCCCGGGGCTACAAGGTGGTCTACGACGCGGAGGCCGTGGCGGAGGAGGAGACGACCGAGGACTACCAGCGCGAGTTCGGTCGCCGTGCACGCATCGCCGCGGGGAACTTCCAGTCCCTGCGCCTCGTCCCGAGCCTGCTCAACCCCGCGGCCGGCTTTCCGGCCTTCGCCTTCTGGTCGCACAAGGTGCTGCGCTGGGGCGCCCCCGCGCTGATGGCCGTGGCGCTCGTGGCGAACCTCCTGCTGCTGCATCGTGGCGCCTACGTCGCGACGTTCCTCGCGCAGCTGGCCTTCTACCTCCTCGCGTACCTGGGGAGGCTCGGGGTGCTCCCCGGGGCGCTGCGTCGCGCTGCGTCCGCGGCGTACTACTTCGTCTCCATGAACGCGGCCATCGTGGTGGGCTTCTGGCGCTTCGTGCGCAAGACGCAGCAGCCCGCGTGGGAGCGCACGGCGCGCGCGTGAGCGCACTCAGCGGCTGGCGACGGCGGCGGTCGGAAGCAGCGAGGCGTAGGTCACGAAGAGCTCGCCCGTGAGCGACGGCGTGCGACCACCGGCGCCCGCGCGCAGTGCGTGGTTGAGCACCTTCCCGGTGCGCGGGTCCACCCGCACGGTCGGGTGCGCGGGGTTCATGTGGTAGCGCGCCACGCCGCGGCTCACGTGGTGGATGACCGCCACCGTGCCATCCCCGTCCACGGACTCCACGATGCCCACGTGCGTGAGTCCGTCGTTGCTGCGGCCGTCACGGTTGAGATCGTACGTGTCGCGGAAGAACGCGAGGTCACCGGGCGCGGGCGCCTCGTCCCTGAACAGCCGGCCCCGGGCCTGCGCGAGCCGGTAGAGCGCAGTGACGGCATTGTCGCCACTGCGAGCGGCGGCGGAGAGGCTGAGCCCCGTGGGGGCGTAGGCGGCGAGGACGAGACCGTCGCAGGTGGCGGGGTAGTCGCGCCCATCCAGGCTCAGGCGCTGCTTCCCCACGAGCGCGCGCGCGCGGGCCAGCACCTCGTCCCGGCTTCCGGTGAGCGCTGGAAGGCGTGAAGGCTCCGGCGGCGGGAGCGGGCGGGGCGCCGCGGCGGGTGTGACCCGACGGTACGTCTGTGCCTGGGGCCCGGTGAAGGCGCCCGCGGGACGACCGGTGGCGCAGCCCACGGCGAAGCTGACGACGAAGAGCGAGGCCCACCGCATGCGCAATCCCTCCCCGGGGTGACGAAGGTGGGCCTGCCTGCCCCCTCCGTCAACATCCCGGCCAGGATCCCGCCGCGTGTGACGGCGGAAAGGCTCGCCAGCGGTGCGCCCAGCGGGTGAAGCTCCCCGCGCCCAACGGGTGCCCCATGGCCGTCAGGACCTACTCGCTCAGAGGGAGTCGCCCCGCGCCGACGCTGCGCATCGACTACGCGCGCCTGCTCAACCCGGAGCAACTGGCGGCGGTGGAGGCGCCGCCGGGGCCCGTGCTCGTCATCGCCGGCGCTGGGACGGGCAAGACGCGGACGTTGACGTTCCGGGTGGCCCGGCTCCTCGAGGCGGGGCTGCCTCCGGAGTCGCTCCTCCTGCTCACCTTCACCAACAAGGCCGCGCGCGAGATGACGCGCCGGGTGGAGGAGCTCGCAGGCGGGCTCTACGACGTGCGGCGCATCCTCGGCGGCACCTTCCACCACGCCGCCTTCCGCCTGCTGCGGGAGCACGGGCAGGTGCTGGGGTTCGCGCCGGACTTCGGCATCCTGGACCGCGAGGACGCACGCGACCTGATGGCCCTGTGCATCGGCAATCGCGGAAAGGTCACCACCGAGCGCCGCTTTCCCCGCGCCGACGTGCTCCTGGACCTGGTGTCCATGACCATCAACCTCCAGCGGCCGATGCTGGAGGTGCTCGCCGACCGCTGGCCCCAGTTCCTCCCCCTCGCGGACGAGCTCCTCGCGGTGGCGGTGGCGTTCCAGCAGCGCAAGCTGCGCCAGAACGTCATGGACTTCGACGACCTGCTGCTCCACCTCAAGCGCCTGCTCGTGGAGCACCCCGTGGTGCGCGAGCGCATTGCCGGGCGGTTCCGCGCGGTCCTCGTGGACGAGTACCAGGACACCAACCATCTCCAGGGCGAGCTCGTGGACTACCTTGCGGGGCCCGAGGGCCGCGTCACCGCGGTTGGAGACGACTGCCAGTCCATCTACGGCTTTCGCGGCGCTGACTTCCGCAACATCCTCGACTTCCCGGAGCGCCACCCCGGCTGCCAGGTCTTCCGCCTCACGCGCAACTACCGCTCCACGCCGGAGGTGCTCGCGCTCGCCAACACGTCCATTGCGCACAACACCCGACAGTTCGCCAAGGAGCTGAGGGCGGAGCGGCCCTCCGGTCCGCGTCCGGTGCTGGTCCCCGCGCGCGATGGGGACGAGCAGGCCGCCTTCGTGGCCCAGCGTGTCCTCGAGCTGAGGGACGAGGGTGTCCCTCTCGCGGAGCAGGCCGTCCTCTACCGCGCCCACGCTCACTCGCTGGAGCTCCAGCTCGAGCTGGCACGCCGCGGAATCCCCTACCGTGTGCGCAGCGGCGTGCGCTTCCTGGAGCAGGCCCACATCAAGGACGTGCTCGCCCACCTGCGTGCCGTGCAGAACCCCCGCGACGCGATCGCCTTCGTGCGTGCTGCGAGGCTCTACCCCGGCATCGGCCAGGCCATCGCTGCCACGCTGCAGGGCGCCGTGGCCGAGGAGGGCGCACCCGGGGACCTCGCCGCGGCGCTCGAGCGTCCCGGCGTCACCGGGGCCGTGCCCCCGCGTGCCCGCGCAGGCTTCCAGCGACTGAAGACCGTCCTGGTCCGTCTCTGTGCGCCGGGCGCAGCCGGGGCACCAGGACAGATGATCCGCGACGTGCTCGAAGGTGGGTACGCAGAGCACCTCCAGGACACCTTCGTGGCCTCGGACCGCCGCGCGGACGACCTGCGCCAGCTGGCCGAGTACGCGGGGCGCTTCCCGACGCTCGGGGACTTCCTGTCGGAGGTGGCGCTCCTGTCGGAGCTGTCCGGCGAGGACGCTGCGGAAGGGGAGGGGCCGGACGAGTGGCTCACGCTCTCCACCGTCCACCAGGCCAAGGGCCTCGAGTGGCGCGCCGTGTTCGTGCTGGGCCTCGCCGAGGGGCGCTTCCCTCTGATGATGGCCGTCCGCACGCAGGAGGAGGAAGAGGAGGAGCGGCGCCTGTTCTACGTGGCCGTCACACGCGCGCGCGACGAGCTGGCGCTGGTGTACCCGCTGATGTCAGCCCCACGGGACGGGGAGAGGGTCCTCCTGAGGGCCTCCCGGTTCCTCCAGGAGCTCCCCGAGGGCGACCGTGCTCCCTACGACCGGCTGCTCCTCCAGGAGGAGGCGGACCCCGCCTGGTCCGCCACGCCTTCCGCTGGGGGAATGATTTCTGCACGACGCGGTACGACGTGATAGAGACGTGGGGCACTGGCCCTCCGCTGGCGCTTCGCATGGCTGACAAAGAGCGCATCCTCGGAATCGACCTGGGCACCACCAACACGTGTGTGGCCTCGGTGCGCAACCGGATTCCCAAGGTCGTCCCGACGGACCGGGGCAACCTCATCCTCCCTTCCGTGGTGGCGTTGTCCGCGAAGGGGGAGGTCCTGGTGGGCGGCGTGGCCAAGGACCAGATGGTCACCAACCCCCTGAACACCATCTACGGCGCCAAGCGCCTCATCGGGCGGCCCTACGAGTCGCGGGTGGTGCAGGAGCTGAAGCAATATTACAGCTACGACATCGTCCCCGGGCCGGACGGTTCGGCGGCGGTGACGCTCGGTGGGAAGGTCTACGCACTGCCGCAGATCTCCGGCTTCGTGCTCGCCCAGGCGAAGCGGATGGCCGAGCAGTTCCTCGGCGGGGGCATCGACGCGGCGGTCATCTCCGTGCCCGCCTTCTACAACGACGCCCAACGCCAGGCAGTGAAGGAGGCCGGGCGGCTCGCCGGCTTCGACGTCAAGCGCATCGTCAACGAGCCGACGGCGGCGGCGCTGGCCTACGGCTTCAACCGTGGCCTCGAGCAGAAGGTGCTCGTCTACGACCTCGGCGGTGGCACCTTCGACGTGTCCGTGCTGCACGTGACGGGCAACGTGTTCGAGGTGCTCACCACGGGCGGTGACACGTTCCTCGGGGGCGTGGACTTCGACAACCGCATCATCGACTTCGTCCTGGACCGCTTCCGCAAGGAGACGCGGGTCGACCTGTCGCAGAGCCCCATCGCCATGCAGCGCATCAAGAACGCTGCGGAGGCGGCGAAGATCGACCTGACGCTCATCCCAAACGTGGTCATCGAGCTGCCCTACATCGAGGAGAGCAAGGGCCGGCCGCTGGACCTCCGGGTGCCGCTCACCCGCGAGCAGCTGAACGCGCTGACCGCGGACCTGGTGGAGCGCACCTTCGAGATCTGCGACCGGGTCCTGGCGGAGAAGGGCATTCAACGCTCGGACATCGACGAGGTCATCCTCGTGGGCGGCCAGAGCCGCATGCCGCTCGTGCAGCAGCGCATCACGGCGCACTTCGGGAAGGCGCCGCGCAAGGGCGTGCACCCGGACGAGTGCGTGGCGCTCGGCGCGGCGCTGCTCGGGGACAGCCTCGGGGCCATCGACGCGGTGACGCTGCTGGACGCGCTGTCCATGCCCATCGGCTTCGGGCTGCCCAGCGGCCGCTTCAAGGCGGTCATCGACAAGAACACCATCATCCCGGCGGCCAGGAGCTTCCGCCTGCCGCCGCCGCGCGAGCCGGGCGCACCCTTCATCGAGCTCGACGTCTTCCAGGGCGAGAGCGAGTACATCGTGGACAACGAGTACCTGGGCT
>JAKEEX010000485.1 GCA_022616315.1 Myxococcaceae bacterium | reverse complement strand
GGAGCTCGGTGAAGACATCTGCCGTGGCCGCGTCCTCGGACTCCTCCGAGCAGGCGATGGCATCACGCAGGCCAGCGGCGTACGCCGCGTAGCGGTCCGCGAGCAGGGCGACCTGCGCGTTGCCGTCCACCACCGCGCGCTCGTACTCCAGGAGCCCGCTGTTCTTCGCCACCATGCTCGCGGTGCCCTCTGCGTAACCGCCCAGCTGCGCGACGCGCTCGGCGAGCACGTCGTACTGGCCACGGACGCGGTCCGCGAGCTTGTCGAACAGCTCATGCCGGCTGAGGAAGTGCTCGCCCTTCGCGTTCCAGTGGGCGTGCTTGAGCTGCAGGTAGAGGTCGATGGCGTTGGCGAGCTGGGAGTTGAGCAGGGCCACCAGCTCTTTGCGCGCGTCCTCGGGGAGGTTGACGTGGCTCGGGAAGTCCATGGTGTCCGTCCTCGCGGAGGGTGCGTCCGGCGCAAGCAACACACGCCGCCACCCGCTCCCCGGAGGGTGGGGACGTCCCGGGCCGGTGCCAACGCGCGGGCCCTCACGCCCCTCCGTTCTCGGCGCCGCCCCGTCCGGGGGACGAGCGAGCCGACGGACACCTCCTCAGGCCCCACCCCTTCGCGGAGCGTTCGACACGTTGCACTCCCAGTCCTCGAGGCGGTGCAACGCGGAGCGGGAGCGGTACACCCATCCCTTCGTCCCGTGCACCGGTGGGGTCCTCCTCCGGTGGGGGAGGCCTCATGGCAGGTCGGAGCAGCTGGCTGCTGTGGCTCTTGCTGGCCGGCACGGCGTGTGTGTCGCAGCGGGAGCAGCAGAAAGAGACGGAGGCGCAGGCCGTGGGGGTGGCGCTGGAGTGTGCCCTGAGTGTCCCGCAGCGCGTCCGGGTGGGTGAGCCGGTGCCGTTGCAGTTCCGCCTCACCAACCGCACGGCACAGCCCGTCTTCGTGCTCACCTGGCGGACGCCGCTCGAGGGCCTGCGCGGCAACGACTTCCGTATCACCCGCGACGGCGAGGAGCTCCGCTACCAGGGTCCCATGGCGAAGCGGGGTGACCCGGCGGCGGAGGACTACGTGAAGCTCGCGCCGGGAGAGTCCGCCGAGGCCGAGGTGGATGTGTCCCTGGGGTATGCGCTGGACACGCCCGGGCGCTACCGGATTGCGTTCCGGGGCGCCGTGATGGACGCCACCCTCGTGCAGGCGGAGGTGCCCCGCCCGCTGGCGCAGCACCGCGCCGTGCCCCTCCAGTGCCCGGAGGTGGAGACGGAGCGCGTCGCTCCTTGAGTGTCGCGAGCCTTCGGTCGAGGATCGCTCGTTCGAGGTCGCACATGGTCGCTTCACGGCCCGGAGCGTAGGATATGAACCTCGAGTCCCGGCGCAGGGCGCGCAGGCGGACGAGCCCTCGCTTTGGGCTCCAACGTGTGTCGAGCCTTGAAACCCACACACGCGTGCTGCGCATCGTCTCCCCTGCCTTCGAACTCCCGGAGACGAAAGGACTCGCGATGACGATGAAGAAGTGGATGCCCGTTGCGTTTGCGCTCCTGCTGCCGGCCGCTGCGCTGGCCCAGAATCCGTTCGAGCAGCTCGGCAGTGCCGCCGCCAGCGCGGGCAAGG
>JAKEEX010000484.1 GCA_022616315.1 Myxococcaceae bacterium | reverse complement strand
CGTCGGTGAGGAGTGCGAGCGCCTCGTGCGCGGTGGCCACCGCCATCACCCGGTACCCCTCCTCGTCGAGCACCTGCTGCAGCACCTCGCGGGAGTCCGGGTCATCCTCCACGAGGAGGATTCCTCCGGTGCGGGGAACCAGCTGGGAGTCCCCCTGACGTGCCAGCACACCGGCGAAGAGGGGAACGAGCATCCGGAAGGTGGAGCCCTCCTCGGGCTCGCTCTCCGCCTCGGCGCGTCCCCCGTGGAGCTGTGCGATGCGCGCCACCAGGGGCAGGCCGAGCCCCGTCATGCGGCTGCGTCCCCGCGAGCGCGCGAAGGGATCGAACACGTGGGCGAGCTCGGTCTGGCGGAGCCCCTCGCCGGTGTCCCGCACGGTGAGCACGGCGAAGCCCTCGCGTGTCACCACCGAGACGTCCACGCGGTCGCCTTTCCGCGTCTGGTTCAGCGCGTTCTCCACCAGGTGGAACACGGCCTCGAAGAGCCGCTCGCGGTCGCCGCGGACGAAGGCCTCGCCGCAGGGAGGGATGCGCAGCTGCACTCCCGCGAGCTCTGCCGCCGGCGAGAGGCCCTGGACCACCTCCTCCGCCAGGGACTTGAGCCCGATGGGCCGGTCCGACAGCTCCATCTGCCCCTGCTGGAGCCGCGACATCAGCACCAGGTCGTTCACCATCCGGAGCAGCCTGTCCGCGTTGCGGTCCGCAATCTGGAGCGCCCGTCGCTGCTCCTCCGTCAGCGGTCCCATCCGCTCCCGCGCGAGCATCCCGAGGTAGGCCTTGATGGGCGTGAGCGGCGTCTTGAGGTCGTGCGAGACGTTGCCCAGGAGGGCCTCGCGGTGGTGCTCCAGCGTCTTGAGCCCTCGCACCGCCGTCTCGAGGTCCTTCGTGCGACGCTGCGCCTCGTCCCTGAGACGTGCCACCTCGCACGCGCTGGCCACCTGTGCGGCGAGCGCCTCGAGGAGTGAGTCCGTCGCGTCCCGTCGCGGGCCCAGCACGCAGAGACAGCCGAAGACTCCATTCGCGCCCTCGAGCGGCACGGCCCAGACGTCCACGGCGCGCACCACGAAGCGCTCCTCGAAGGCCGTTCCCACCGGGCCCTCGCCGACCTTCGCGGCCCTGATGCGCGGGTCCGCGCGACCCCGCGTCGTGCCCACGTTCAGGGAGCCTGTGCTCGCATCGAGCATCGCCACCCAGGCCGCCGAGGCCCGGAGGAGCGCCATGACCCGCGCCAGCTGCAAGCGGAGCGTCTCCTGGCCGGTGCCGCCACGGGTCAGGCTCCGCGCCATGTCCGCGAAGGCCTGCTCCACCTCGTGCGGAGGAAGGTCCTGCGGAGGGCGCGCGGGCAGGAGGAGCCCACGGGCCGCTGCCTCGGGCCGAAGGGGAACCACCCGTGCCAGGGACTTCAGCTTCTTCTTCTGCGTGCTCACAAATCGATCCTCGGACGGCCCGCGGGGTGGGGCCCCCGCTCGCCGGGAGATCCTCCGGACCCGGACCCTGTTCGCACGAAACCGGTCCAGTCAGTGTCCGGTCGCGGACACGCAGGTGCCCTGAAAGGGCCCGAACGTCCGCTGATCAACGTTCCGGATGTCGACTGGTGAGAACCCGGGCCTGGGCCCTCAGCTCCGGGCCACGACCCGGCCGCTCGCGTCGAGCGAGTAGGGGGGCACCAGCGCGGCCTGCACCTGCGCGCGGTGGTCCTGGACCTCGAAGCCACTCACCGCCAGCGCCCCGAGCGCGGCGGACTGGACGCGCCGCGCGGTCTCCGGATTGGCGAGGAGCTGGAGGATGGCCTCGCGCGCCGGGGCGTATCCGAGGGGCCCGAGCAGCTGCAGGGCCGCCACCTTCACGTCGTCCGCCGCATCCTCGAGGAGCGGGAGCACCACCGGCGCGATGCGCGCGTCGGTGCGGCCCTCGAGCGCGGTGAGCAGGACGACCTTCTTCTCGTGGGTCCGCGTGTACGTGCGGCCCAGGCGGTCCAGCACCTCCGTCAGGGTGCCCACGTACCCCTCCTCCGGGAGGAGTGCCTCGAGGAGCCGGAGGGCCCACGACGTCCCCATGTCGCTCCTCTCGAGGAAGTCCTTCACGGGACCCACCGCCACGTCCCCGAAGCCCTGGATGAGGTTGAACGTGG
>JAKEEX010000483.1 GCA_022616315.1 Myxococcaceae bacterium | reverse complement strand
CGGCAACCGGGCCATTGCACTGCGGACAGGTGAGGAGCGCGGACATCGGAAGCTTGGCGAACGCAGTGTGGAACGATTGAACCTTTCCATGTTCGCGCATCTCGTACCGGGAAAGAAGTCCCCCCGGGAGCCACGGCCCTCGCCCTCTGGGAGAGGGACAGGGTGAGGGCATTAGACCGACACTGTGTGTCCCGTCACTCCTCGCGCGGCATTCCGCGTAGGGCCTCTGCCCACACCTGCTTGAGAGGCACGCCGGCCTCCTCCGCCACGCGGCGGCAGTCCTCGAACTCCGGCCAGGCGTTGAGCACCTTCCCACCGCGCAGGCCGAGCTTCACTCGCACCTTCCCCCAGGGAGTCTCCACCTCGCGCCAGGTGCGCTCGAGCGCGGTGCGCTCCACGACATGGCTGCGCACTCCGAGTGTCGTGGATTCCGTGAGGAGCAGGTCCATCAGCGTGTCGCGCAGGGTGCCGGGCACCAGCGCGGAGAGCACGTTTCCGGGGCGCCCCTTCTTCATCACCGCCGGCACGATCCAGGCATCCAGCGCCCCGCGCGCGAGGAGACGCTCCACGAGGTGGCCCAGGAGCTGGGGCGTCGCGTCGTCCAGGTTGACCTCGAGCACGTGGAGCTGCTGCGCGACGTCCTCCGCGCGTCCGAGCGAGGCGCGCAGCACGTTGGGGCGGTCGCGGAAGTCCTTCGTCCCCACGCCGTAGCCCACCTTCTCCACGATGAAGTCCGGTGGCATCCCGACACGGGTGAGAACCTTCACGAGCGCAGCGCCGGTGGGCGTGGTGAGCTCGCCCACACCCTCGAAGCGCACGGGCACGTCCCGGAGCAGCTCCAGCGTCGCGGGCACGGGGATGGGCATCTGACCGTGGGCCACGCGGATGGTGCCGCTCCCGAGCGGTGGCGACGCGCACCACACCTCGGGGTTGCCGAGCAGCTCCAGCACCACGGCGGCGCCGCAGACGTCCACGATGGAGTCCACCGCGCCGACCTCGTGGAAGTGGATGGACTCCACGGGGACACCGTGCACCTTCGCCTCCGCCTCTCCGATGGCCTGGAAGACCGCGAGCGCGCGCTCGCGCATGGAGGGCGTCAGCGTCGGTGCCTGCTCGATGAGCGCGCGGATGTCGGACAGGGAGCGGTGGGGGTGGTGCTCCTCCTCGGAGACGACGACGTCCAGGTGCGTTCCGCTGATGGCGTGGCGCACTGCGCGCTCCGTGTGGAAGCGCCACCCGGGGACACCGAGGCCGGAGAGGTGCTGCGCGATGGCGTCCGGGGACACGCCCAGGTCCACCGCCGCCGCGAGGAACATGTCACCGGCGATGCCACCCACCGGCTCGAGGTAGAGGATTGGTCGCACAGCGCTGCTTCTACACGCTCCGCGCCGCAGCGTCGCGCCCCCGTCTGGCTACACCCCGGCGAACCACTCGTACCCCTTGTCCTCCCAGTAGCCGCTGCGCGTCTCCGGCACCTAGTTCACCTCGGTGAGGTACTTCACCATCTTGTAGCCGAGCTTCACCGCGGCGTAGAGGCGCAGCGGCGCACCGTGCCCCGGGAGCAGGGGCTCTCCGTTCATGCCGTAGGCGAGGATGCTCTGCGGGTGGAGCGCGCTCTCCCTGTCCCAGGTGGACCAGTAGCCGGAGTCGAAGGAGCGGAACTCGAGGCAGGGTGCTCGCGGGTCCGCGCCCACGATGCTGGCCAGCTCGCGCAGCTGCACGCCGTGCCAGCTCGCCACCGCGCTCCAGCCTTCCACGCAGTGGTGGCGGACGCGCAGGTCCGTCCTCGGCATGCGCGTGAGGTCCTCGACCGTGAACGTACGGGGCCGGGCCACCATGCCCCCGACCTCGAGCGCCCAGTCCGGCGGGGGCAGCGGGACTGTGGGCGAGATGAAGTAGTCCGGGAAGGCCTCCTCGGGGGTGAAGCTCCCCTCCGGCTCCGTGGGTGCGAGCAGGCCCGGACGGAGGAGGCCTGACTGCACGCGGAGGTTGAAGCGCTCCATGGCTCCGAGGAACCCTGCGTGCGGGTTGCTGCTGTCGCATGCGGCGAGTCCCGCTGCCCCCGCGCCCAGCAGCAGCCTGCGCCGGCTCAGCGGCCTCGTGCGCCTCATGTCTGCCCCCTGCCCGTCACCATCGCCAGCACGGTGCGCGGGTGGACGGCCACCAGGACGACGTGGCCCAGCGTGAAGACCAGCAAGAGGAAGAGCGAGGTGGAGTGGAGCAGCCGCGCTCCCTCGTAGCCCCCCACGAGCCACCCGAGCGCCTGGAGCTGCACGGGCTTGTACATCACCGCCCCCGTGAGCACCGCGAGCGCTCCGAGCGACAACGCCCCCGTGTACCCGAGCCGCTGCAGCCCGTTGTAGAACTGCGGCGCGGGTGGCTCACGGCGCAGACGCAGGTAGTACGCCGCCATGGCGAGCGCTCCGCGCGCGTCCCTTCGTGGCAGGAAGAGACGCCGGCGCCACTCGCCGCTGGCGAAGAGGTAGCCCACGTACACGAGCCCGTTGAGCACGAAGAGCCACATGAACGCGAAGTGCCAGTGGCGTGCACCGGCGAGCCAGTCGCCAATCCGTGCCCACTCGGGCGGCGCCCAGCCCTGCAGCGGAAAGGGCTTCATCAGCGCGCCTCGGGGACCCATGTAGGGGTAGGCGACCCAGATTTGCAGTCCGCTCGCCGCCATGATGGGCAGCAGGACGACGTTGGCCCAGTGCGTGAGCCGGATGGGCCAGGGCTGTGCGGAGCGGGTGTCCGGAGTTTCCATGCATCGCCTCGCTGGACGCTCGGGTGCAGTCGGCGCGAGGAGAGCATGACGCCCCGTCGCGGACGCGTGCCCCGCACCGCGAGCGATGGGTGGTGGACGCATCCGCGCGCTGGCCCATCCGGGCGTCCCGGGCGATGCTCGGGGTCCACATGCGCTCCCTGGCTGCCCTGCTGCTGTGCCTGGTCCCGCTGGCTGCGCTGGCCCAGCGCGCTGTCCTCGTGCGCCCGAACCGTGTCTTCGACGGCACCACGCTGCAGCTCCACGAGGGCTGGGGGGTGCTCGTGCGAGGCGAGCGCATCGAGGCGGTGGGCCCCGTCTCACGGCTCCAGGTGCCTGCGGACGTGCAGACGGTCTCGCTCCCCGGGACCACCCTCCTTCCCGGGCTCATCGAGGGACACTCGCACCTGCTCCTGCACCCCTACGACGAGGCTCCCTGGAACGACCAGGTGCTGAAAGAACCGCTCGCGCTTCGTGTGGCGCGGGCGGTGAACCACGCGCGCGACACACTCGAGGCGGGCTTCACCACCGTGCGCGACCTGGGCACCGAGGGTGCTGGTGACGCGGACGTGGGCCTGAAGCAGGCCATCGAGCAGGGCATCGTCCCCGGACCCCGCATGCTCGTGGCCACGCGCGCCATCGTCGCCACGGGCAGCTACGCGCCGAAGGGCTTCGCGCCCGAGTGGGAGGTGCCGCAAGGAGCCGAGGAGGCGGACGGCGTGGACGGGCTCGTCCGCGCGGTGCGCGGGCAGATCGGCCACGGCGCGGACTGGGTGAAGCTGTATGGTGACTACCGCTGGGGCCCACACGGTGAGACGCGTCCCACGTTCCTCCCCGAGGAGCTGAAGCTCGCGGTGGACGTGGCGCGCAGCAGCGGCCGACCGGTGGTCGTGCATGCCAGCAGTCCGGAGGGGATTCGGCGCGCGGTGCTCGCGGGCGCGGAGACCATCGAGCACGGGGATGGTGGCACGCCGGAGGAGTGGCGGTTGATGGCACAGAAGCGCGTGCGGCTCTGCCCCACCCTCGCCGCCAGCGAGGCCATGCAGCGCTACCGCGGGTGGAAGCCCGGTGAACCGGAGCCGGAAGCGCTGCGCGCGAAGAAGGCAGCGGTGCGCGCGGCGGTTGCTGCAGGAGTGCCGCTGTGTGTGGGGAGCGACTCGGGCGTCTTCGCCCACGGGGACAATGCGCGGGAGCTGGAGTTGCTCGTGGAGGTGGGCGTTGCGCCTGCGGAGGCGCTGCGTGCCGCCACCTCGGGCAATGCGCGCATGCTGCACATGGAGAACCGGATCGGAGAGGTGAAGCCCGGGCTGTGGGCTGACCTGGTGGCGGTGGAGGGCGATCCCACCCGCGACATCCGTGCGGTGCGACGCGTGCGGTGGGTGATGAAAGGGGGAGCAGTGGTCCAGAAGGACGGGGTGGGGAAGTGAGCTTGCTGCGCGGATGCACATTCCCCTCACCCTCTCCCTCTCCCAGGGGGAGAGGGGAGGTGTGGGTGTGGGCGTCGGTGGTCGTCCTTGCGCTGGTGCTGGGTGCTTGCCGGCAGGGAGGTGACAGCCAGGACCCGGAGGGTGAGA
Organism: Myxococcaceae bacterium; assembly: GCA_022616315.1. Taxonomy (GTDB): domain Bacteria; phylum Myxococcota; class Myxococcia; order Myxococcales; family Myxococcaceae; genus JAKEEX01. The sequence continues at coordinate 15,881 of JAKEEX010000483.1, read as the reverse complement.
GCACCTCGCTCACCATTGCCGCCGCTTCGAGCCTGCGCCACGTGATGCCCGCGCTCGTCGCTGCGTACGAGGCTCGCCACCCTGGTGTGCGGGTGGCGCTGACCTACGGTGCCTCGGGAGACCTGAGGCGCCAGGTGGAGGGAGGGGCCCCCATCGACGCGGTGGTGTTCGCCAGCGCCGGGCCCGTGGACAGCCTGGTGCGCGCGGGCCTCGTGGCGCCCGGGAGCCGCAAGGTCGTGGCCACCAATCAGCTCGTGCTGGTGGGGCCTCCCGGCGGTCCACGCCTCACCTTCCGCACGCTCGGCACACTCGGGCCCCGGGAGCTGCTCGCCGTGGGTGACCCCGGGGCCGTGCCCGCAGGGCAGTATGCGCGCGACTCCCTGAAGGAGCTGGGGCTGTGGGAGTCGCTGCGGGGTCGCATGGTGCTCGGCGGGGACGTGGCCGCCGTGCTCGCGTATGCACGTCGCGGCGAGGTGGCCGCCGCCATCGTCTACAGGACGGAGGTGCGTGGCCTCTCCGATGTCGTCCTGCTCGACGAGGCGCGGGGCGAGTGGGCACCGCGGCCCGAGGTGGTTGCGGGGGCCGCGCGGGAGGGGCGCGCCGCGGACTTCGTCGCTTTCCTCGGCGCCCCCGGCGCGCTGGCGCTCTGGCAGGAGCACGGGTTCGGGCCGCCGTGAGCGGGAGAACGACGTGAGCGACGCGCGCCTCTTTCCCATCACGCTCTCGCTCCAGGTGGCGTCCCTCGCGATGGCGCTCGTCGCGCCCGCGGGCCTGGCGCTCGCGTGGGTCCAGGCGCGAAGGCGCTATCCGCTGCGCTCCGTCGTGGACGGGCTCGTGCTGCTGCCGCTGGTGCTTCCCCCGAGCGTCGTGGGCTTCCTGCTCGTCGTCGTCTTCGGACGCCGGGGGCCGGTGGGCGCGTGGCTGGAGGCGGTGCTGGACGTGCGGCTCATCTTCACGCCTGCAGCGGCGGTGCTCGCCTCGAGCGTGGTGGCGCTGCCCATGCTCGTGAAGACGGCCCAGCCCGCGTTCGAGGCCGTCCCTCCGGAGCTCGAGGCCGTCAGCCGCTCGCTGGGGCTCCCTCCCTGGAGCGTCTTCTGGCGCGTCACGCTGCCGAGCGCCTGGCGGAGCGTCCTGGCCGGGCTGGTGCTCGCGTTCGCGCGCGCGGTGGGCGAGTTCGGCGCCACGCTCATGTTCGCCGGTAACATCCCCGGGCGCACCAACACGATGCCGCTGGAGATCTTCTCCGCGTACCAGGCGGGAGAGGACGCGCGGGCGCTCGTGTACGTCGTCGTCCTGTCCTCGCTCTCGCTCGGCGTGGCGCTCCTCGCCGCGAGGATGACGGGCGCCGTGGAGGCGCGGTGAGCGTCGGAGCGCTCGCGAGGCCCACGTCGTGAACGGCCCTCCTCCGGAGGCTGCGGTTCCCGCGCTCGAGGCGCGGCTCACCGTCACGGCCGGTGACTTCACCGTCACCTCCGAGGTGCAACTGCGCGAGGGGGTGCTCGTCTTCTTCGGACCCTCGGGCGCCGGCAAGACGCTCACCCTCCAGGCGCTGGCGGGGCTCTTGCGCCCCCGTGAGGGATTCCTTCGCGTCCGGGGTGAGTGGCTCTTCGACTCCGAGCGCAGGGTGGACGTGCCTGCGCACCGTCGGCGGATTGGCTACGTGCCCCAGGCCCACGCCCTCCTCCCGTTCCTCGACGTCGTGGAGAACGTCCGCTTCGGGCTTCCCCGTCGCGAGCGAAGGGCGGACAACCCCCGCATCCGCGCGCTGTTCGAGGAGCTGGGGCTCGCGCACCTGGCGCACGCCCGTCCCCCACAGCTGTCCGGCGGTGAGCGTCAGCGGGTGGCCCTGGCGCGTGCGCTCGCCGTGCAGCCTCGCCTGCTCCTCCTCGATGAGCCCTTTGCGTCCATCGACCGTGAGGGACGCGCCGAGCTTCGCCGCTCCCTGCGTGAGGCGCTCCGACGCCACGGAACCCCGGCGGTGTTCGTCACGCACGACGCGGAGGAGGCGCGTGTCATGGGGGACTCGGTGCTGCGCTTCGTCCGCGGACGCAGCGTCGAGTGCGGTCCGCCGGGGGTGGTGCTGCCACGCGGGCCGAGCGTGGCCGTGTCGGGAGTCGCCGCCGGCACACCGGGGCAGAGGCCGGACGGGAGCGTGGAGCTCGCGCTCGGGGAGGCCACCGTGCGCGGCCCGGCGTCCCTCCTCCGGCCCGCAGCGGACGGGCGGTTGACCGTGGAGCTCCCCGCGCCTCCCGACGAGACCTGAGCGCGCGCTCAGGCCAGGAAGAGGCGGAGACGGAGCTGCTCGACGGCGCTGGGCGCGCAGAGGTGGGGCGAGAACAGCAGCGCGAGCGCGCGCTCCACGAGCGCAGGCTCCTTCGCCACTTCCAGGATGACGCCGCACTCCTGGACCTGCTCGCGGTACATCTCGAGGTCACCGTAGGTCTCCGCCAGCTCGGCGCGTGCCTCCAGTGTGAGCTCCTTCTTGAGCTCCGCCGTCACGTCCCGAAGCTCGCGCACCTGCCCGCTGGCGTCCCGCACGCGCGGCTCTGGCTCGGTGTCGTCATCGACCTCCGCCAGCACGGGCCAGACGCCGGCGAGCTCTCCGGGGGCGTGGGCGAGCAGGCGCCCGAGACGCGTGGCGCAGTCCAGGCAGGCGACCGAGGCCGGGCGGCCCAGGGGAACTGCCGTCTGCGCGGTGGCGCCACAAAAGCTGCAGGGAAACTCAGGGGAAGGGTGCGTTCCTGGCATGAACGGAATGTCTAACCGGAGCGCTCCGCCACCTCCACACCGCCACCACGCCCATCCAGAGGGCGACGATGAGCAACCCCGCCGCCTCCCGTCCCTCCTCGATGCCGGTGGACCTCATCGCCGCAAAGCCGGGGCTGAAGTCGAAGGCCTCCGTGAAGGACGTCCCCCCCGAGGCTGCGTGGACGGCCAGCGAGCCCGCCCAGCCGAAGCAGACGAGCGCGTAGAAGCCGAACAGCCGCCAGGGCAGCGAGCGTCCCAGCCCCACCACCGCACACGCGATGGCGGCGAGTCCGTACACCGTCACCCAGGTGATGGGGTCGGGGTCGTTGAACTGCAGGGACGCAAACCAGGTGAGCGCAGCGGCAGCGAGAATGCAGGCGGGGCGCATGGCCCCGAAGACTCGCGCAACTCCACGCGACCAGTGCAAGCGAGCCCCGGGTGTGCACTCGAGTGTCCACATCTCGAAGTCCAGCTGTCCTCTCGGGTGGGCACCCCGGGCCGCACCAGCGCGTGCCTCCTCTGGAGCCGGCTCGCCGGCCCCCTCCTGGCACGGGGCCTGCTCTTCCTCCGGATGTGTCCGGACGGCGCCACATGGTGTGGCGCGCGGGCAGGTTGAAGCCTTCATTCATGGGAGCACTTGCGATGATTCATCCGAATCCCAACGGTGTGAAGCACGGTCAGGAGCTGGTGCCCGGTGCCAACGGTGGCGCCCGAAGCGCAGTGCTCCCTGCGTCCGAAGGGGCACAAGGAGCCCGGCAGGGTGTGCTCACCGTGGTGGCCTTCATGTGGGGCTTCTGGTTCCTGCTGCTCGGCGTGCTGATGATCGGCGCCTCGCCGGTGGGTGGTGCCGTGACGGCAGCGCTCGGCGTGCTCGGATTCGGATACGCGTTCCACCTGCTCGCCAACGGGCAGCGGAGTGATGAGGGTCGATCTGCGGAGGGGTGAGCTTGGATTGCACAGCCCCCTCACCCTGTCCCTCTCCCAGGGGGAGAGGGGAGAGTGGGGGCTCAGCGCTTCCCACGCGTGCGCGAGATGAGCGCCGCGTAGAAGCCGCCTCCGTAGCCGTTGTCGATGTTCACGACGGCCACGTTGGACGCGCAGGAGTTCACCATGGTGAGGAGCGCGGACACGCCCTGGAGGCTCGCGCCGTAGCCGACGCTCGTGGGGATGGCCACCACGGGGATGCCCACCAGGCCCCCCACGACGCTCGCCAGCGCCCCCTCCATGCCCGCCACCACCACCGCGGCGTGGGCGTCCTGGATGTCCTCGCGCCGCTTGAGCAGCCGGTGCAGGCCGGCCACGCCCACGTCGTAGATGCGTCGCACCGTGGCGCCCATGGCCTCGGCCGTCACCGCGGCCTCCTCGGCCACCGGGATGTCCGAGGTGCCGGCCGTCACGACGGCCACCGTGCCCGCGCGGTGCTTGCGCCCCTGCGGCCAGTGGAGGATGCGCGCCACCGGATGGTAGACGGCCTTCGGGAAGCGGGTCGTCAGGCGCGCGGCCTTGTCCGGCTGCAGCCGCGTGACGAGCACCGTCTGCTTGCGCGCGGCGAGCGTCTCCACGATGCCCACGAGCTGCTCCACCGTCTTCGGCCCACCCAGCACCACCTCGGGGAAGCCGAAGCGCACGCTGCGGTGCGTGTCCACGGTGGCGAAGCCCAGCTCCGCGAAGGGCAGGTCCTTCAGCTGACCCGTGGCCTCCTCCACGCTCACCCTGCCGGCCTTCACTGCCGCCAGCAGGCTCTTCAGACGTCGCTCGTCCATTGCCGCCTCAGACGCCCAGTCGCGCGAGCAGCGCGTCCATGGACGCGCTCTCCGTGATGAGGAGCAGCTGTCCCTCCACGCCCTGCGCTCCCGGGAGGAGGAAGCGCGCCTCCAGGACCAGCGCCGCTCCACCCCCCGGGACGTCGCGGAGGAGCGCGCGCCCCACCACGGCCTGGGCCGCGTCCTCGTCCACCGTGGGGGGTGAGGGAAGGAGCCTCAGGCCCGTCAGCCTGCTGACCGCGGTGAGGAAGGCGGAGGCGAGGATGTTGGCCACCTCGGCGAGGGCGCTCCGCTCCGTCGCTCCGAGCGGTCCGTCTCCCGCGCCCTCGAGCAGCGCGCCCACCAGGCGTCGTGCATCCGGCACGGCGAGGGCCAGCATCAGGTGTCCGCTCAGCTCGCCGCGCATCGCGAGCGTGACCGCCACGAGGGGCACGTGCGCGCCACCGAGGAGCGAGGGCACGTCGCTCACGGGGAGCACCACCGCCCGTGGCACGGTGAGCTCCACCCTCCGTCCTCCCAACAGACGCGAGAGCGCGGTGGCGGCCTGGCCCACGCCGACGTTGGCCACCTCCCGGAGGGCATCCAGCTGCAGCTCGGTGGGTGCGGTGTGTGGGCTCACGCGGCGAGCAATCTCGGGACGTCGAGGATGAAGACGGGCCGGCCGCTCCCGAGGATGGTCACCCCGGACAGGCCGGGCACCCGGTCGAGCGGACGCGACAGGGCCTTGAGTACCACTTCCTCCTGGCCGAGCAACCTGTCCACCGCGAGGGCCACCTTCCCCGACTCGGCCTCGACGACGACGAAGGGGCGCACCCCGCCCACTGTGGCCTCCTCCATTCCCACGAGCCCCGCGAGCGGGTGGACCGGCAGGAGTCCCGTCCCGTGAGGGAGGAGCGCCGTTTCACGGCTCCGGCTGAGCACCGCGAGGTCCGCCTCCACCGCGCCCACGACCTTGGCGATGGGCAGACCGTAGACCTCGTCCCCCACTGCGACGAGCAGCAGCTGCACCACGGCCACGGTGAGAGGCAGCCTCAGGGTGAAGCGGGTGCCGCGCCCCGGCTCGGAGTCGATCTCGAGCGTGCCGCCCACGCCCTCCACGCTTCGCTTCACGGCGTCCATGCCCACGCCGCGTCCGGAGATGTCCGACACGTCGCGCGCCGTGGACACGCCGGGCAGACAGCACAGGAGGAGCGCCTCGCGGTCGCTCAACCGGGCGGCGGCCTCGGCGGAGAGGGAGCCACGTGCCACCGCGGCCGCCTTCAGTCCCGCCGCGTCCATCCCACGCCCGTCGTCCTCGAGCTCCAGCACCACGCGGTCACGCTGCCGGCGCACCGACACGCTGACGCGCCCACGTGGCGCCTTGCGCGCCGCCTGCCGCTCCTCGGGAGACTCGATGCCGTGGTCGATGCAGTTGCGCAGGAGGTGCAGCAGCGGGTCCGCCAGGACGTCCAGGATGGCGCGGTCCAGCTCGATGTCCGCGCCGGTGATGACGAGGTCCACCTCGCGGCCCCGCTTCCGGGCGATGTCACGCGCCGCGCGCGGCAGACGGTCGGTGATGACGGACAGGGGCGTCATGCGCACCGTCATCACCTTGTCGTGCAGGTCCTTCACCAGCGCGTGCAGCCTGTAGACGCCCTCCTCCAGCGGGGGCCTCATGCCCTCGGGGAGCGCCTTGCCCACCTCGCGGATGCGCGCGGTGGCGAGCATGAGCTCTCCCACCGCGTCCAGGAAGTAGTCGAGGTGCTCGGTCCGCACCTTCACCGTGCGGCCCGGCTCGGCCTCCGCGGCGCGCCCTGCGTCCTGCACGGGGGCGGCGGGCGGCGGGGCCTCCACCGCCTTGAGCACCTCGAGCTCCACCTCGGGCACGTTGCGCAGCGAGGTGCGGATGGCCTCCTCGGAGGAGGAGGTCTCGAGCCTCAAGGAGACGAGGCCGTCCGGGATGCGGCCTGCCTTGAGGTCCTCGAGCGCGGGCCGGAGCTCGGACACCTCGCCGAGCGCCGCGAGCCGCCGGTGCACGAGGAACGCGCGCACGCCTGGCACCTGACACGCGGGTGCGACGCGGAACTTGAGCGCCCACCGCGAGGGCGCCCTGCGCACCGGCTCCACTTCCTCTCGCGGACGCGCGTGAGCGTCCGCGGACGCCGCCGCCTGCAGGTGGACCACCGTGCGCGCAACGCGGGTCGGGAGGGGCGCGCGGCCCGTCACGTCCCGGAGGCGGGCGGAGAGCTGCTCGAGGAGCGCGTGCGCCTCCTGGGGCGCGCTGCCCCTCGCCACGTCGCGCACCTGCGCCATCAGGGTGTCGGAGGCCGCGAGCAGGACGTCCACCAGCTCGCGGTCGAGCCGGTCCGGGGCGGCGCGCACGGCGTCCACGAGGTCTTCCACGCGGTGGGCCAGGCGCGCCACGGGCTCGAAGCCCATGCTGGCCGCCATGCCCTTCACGGAGTGGGCGTGCCGGAACATCGAGTCGATGGCGCCCGCCTCACCCTCGCGCTCCAGCGCCACCAGGTCGCGTCCGAGCGCCTCCAGGTGCTCGGTGGCCTCGGAGACGAAGAGCCCGAGGTACTTGGACATGTCGATGGTCATGCCAACCGACCCGAGGCCGCGCGTGAATCCGGCGGACGGCTCACGCCTCCCCGAGGACCTTCTTGACGACCGCGAGCACGTCCTCGGCGCGGAACGGCTTGACGATGAAGTCCGCGGCCCCGGCCTCGATGGCCTCCATCACGAGCGACTCCTGGCCGAGCGCCGAGCACATGATGACCACCGCGCTGGCGTCCTGCTTGAGGATCTCCCGCGTCGCCTCGATGCCGCTCTTGAACGGCATCACGATGTCCATGGTGGTCAGGTCCGGCCTCAGCTCGCGGTACTTCTCCACCGCCTCCAGCCCGTTGGCCGCCTCGCCCACCACGTCGAAGCCGCCGGAGGCGAAGATGTCCTTGATCATGTTGCGCATGAAGATGGCGTCATCGACGACCAGGACACGCTTCGCCATGGGGACCGTTTCCTCCTTCGAGCCTCGTGCAGTGGAGCGCGGCGCGAGGTTAGCACCCCTTTAGAACAGCGCAGCCACGGCGGCGTCCACCCCATCCGGATCCAGCACCGTGACGGCAAGGCCCTTCAGCCGCGCAATGCCGCTCACGGTGGAGGATTGCCGTCCGGGCGCCGCCGACACGCGGTCCAGGGACTCGATGCCCTCCACGTCCGTCACGAGCAGGCCCAGGTCGCGCCGCCCGCGGTCGAGCAGGACGATCTTCTCGCCCGGCTGTCCTCCGTCCGGCAGGGCGAGCAGCCTGCGCAGGCAGAGCACGGTGACGACCCGGCCGCGCAGGTTCATGACGCCGGACACCGCCGGCGGGACGCGGGGCACGCGGGTGAAGCGCCCGGGGGGAACCACCACCTCGCGCACGGCGGCCAGCGGAAGCGCGTAGCGCTCCTTCTGGAGCAGGAAGACGACGTGGCGGACCGGCGCGCCCATCTCAGCCGCCGAGGCGGAAGCGGCGCACCACGTTCTGCAGCTCCACCGCCAGGTTGGCCAGCTCCTGGGACGCGCCCGTCATGCGCGACACGGCCGCGGTCTGCTCGTGGATGACGGACTGGATGGCCTCGGTGGAGGAGGCGTTGGCGCGCGCCACGTGGGAGATCTCGTCGATGGCCGCCACCATCTCCTCGCGCCCCTCGAGCTGCTCGCGGGCCGCGGCGGAGATGAGGTGCACCTTCTCCGCACCCTGGCGGGCCGCATCCGTGATGGCGCCCATGGACTTGACGATGGTGGTGAGGTCCTCGCGGCCCTCGGCGAGCTCCGCGATGCCCTCCTTCATGGCGGACACGACGGCGCTGGACTGGTGGGAGATGTCGCGCGCGAGGCGGGAGATCTGCTCGGCGCTCCGGCCGGCGCTCTCCGCGAGCTTGCGCACCTCGTCCGCCACCACCGCGAAGCCCCGGCCGTACTCGCCGGCGCGCGCCGCCTCGATGGTGGCGTTGAGCGCGAGCAGGTTGGTCTGCTGCGCCACCTGGGTGATGACGTCGACGATCTTGGAGATCTCCTGCGTCTTCTCCCCGAAGGCGAACACCTCGTGGCTCGCGAGCTCGATGCGGCTGAACACCTTGCGCACCTTCTCGCCGGCGAGCCTCGCGGCCTTGCTGCCCTCCTCGGCCGCGCTGCTCGTCGCGGCTGCCGCGCGGGTGCTGTCCTCGGCGGAGTGCGCGGTGTGCTGGATGCTCTCCGCCATCGCGGTGATGACCTTGGAGGCCTGCGTGACGAGCGTGCTCTGGGCGTCCGCGCCTGCGGCGATCTTCCCCATGGAGCTCGCCACCTCCTCGGTGGCGCCGTTGACGTGCTCGGCGGACCGCGAGAGCTCGCTCGCAGACTCGGAGACGCTCTGCGCGGTGTTGTGGATGTGGCCCACCAGCTCGCGCAGGTTCTCCTGCATGTTGTTGATGGCGCTGGTGAGCTCGTCCACCTCGTCGCGCACGCGGCCGCCCTCGTTGACGACGGGCCTCGAGAGGTCTCCGCGGGAGATCTCGAGCGCGCTGCGGCTGAGGACCCGGAGGCGGGTGACGCGTGCGAGGAAGCGCGGAAGGGCCACGCCGGACCCGAGCGTGAGGAGGGCCGCGAGCCCCGCCCGCAGTCCCACCTCGAGGTGCTCGGTCGAGAGGAGGAGCGCGGTGAGGGCGGCACCGAGCACCACGTAGCCCACCAGGATCTTCAGCTGCAGCGACACGTCGCGGCCCGCGAGCCGGTCATCGGTGGCGAGCGCGAGCCGGCGGAGCGGGTCGAGCCGTCGGGGATGCGCGGGAGGTGACAGGTCGTCGCGGAGGGGGCGGCGCAAGGGAAGCCTTCTGGCGCGTGGGAAACCGACGGGTGCCGAGGGCCCTCCCGGTTTATCCGTGGTCCCTCGGTCCGTCAAATGCGTGGACGGGCGAAGTGGTCGAAGCCCCGGGGCACGGGAAGCGGCCGCCCGGACGCGTCCAGGAGCGTGAGCCCCGTCCCTGCGACGAGCTCGCCCACCCGGGTGACAGGCAGCCCAGCACGGAGGCATGCGGCCTCGAAGCGGCGGCACCGCGCCGGGGGTACCGCGAGCAGCAGCTCGTAGTCCTCGCCGCCGGCGAGCGCGAGCCGCGTGGCCTCATCCAGGGGACGGAGTGTCGCGGCCGTGGTGCCACGCCGGGCACGCCTTCCGGCAGTGGGAACGAGCATCCGTACCGTGTGACCAATCGGTAAGGACTCCACCCGGACACGCGCGCCGACCCTGGAGGCCTGACAGAGGTGGGACAGGTCCTGGGCGAAGCCGTCGGAGATGTCCAGGGCCGCGCGGGCAAAGCGGCGCGCCAGGAGTCCGAGGGCCACCTGCGGCCGCGGTCGCCGTTGCCGTTCCACCGCGGCCCTCACCAGGTGTCGTCGCGGCGGCTCTCCGGATGCGCGGCCCCGCGTCAGCAGGCGGAGGCCCAGTGCCGCCTCGCCGAGGGTGCCCGAGACGTACAGGACATCTCCTGGTCGGCCATCACTCCGGAGCAGAGCGGCCCCTCGTGGAACATGTCCTGCCGCGGTGAGCGTGAGGGAGAGCTCGCGCGCGGACGTCATGTTGCCGCCCACCAGCGGGATGCCAACCTCACGCGCCAGGGCCGACATCCCTCGCGCAAGCCCGGAGAGCGCTCGGTCCGTGAAGTCTCCCGGGAGCGAGAGCGCACAGACGAACCACGCAGGTGACGCGCCCATGGCAGCGAGGTCCGACACATTGACCGCGAGCGCCTTGTGGCCAATGTCCTCGGGGCGGAAGTGCGCTCGGGTGAAGTGCACGCCCTCGACCACGCTGTCCGTGGTGACGCAGAGCTCTCCGCGTGGCGGGGCAATCACCGCGCAATCGTCCCCCGGACCCGCCGGGGCACGCGGAGCGTCGAAGTGCGCGAGGAAGCGCGCGATGCGGGTGAACTCACCGGACATGGAGTTGCGGCGCCGTCAGTCCTCGTGGATGACGCGCCCCTCCATCCCGCCGGCCACGGTGATGGCCTCTCCGGTGACGTGTCCGCTCAGCCTGTCGGAGGCGAGCACGACGATCATGCGCGCCACGTCCTCCGGCTGGCCCACCTTGCGCAGTGCCATGGTGCGGGTCACGCGGCCGAGGAATGCCGGGTCCGTCAAGCGCTGACGATTGCGCGGCACCTCCGTCCACCCGGGGCACACGGCGTTCACGCGCGCGCGGGGGGCAATGCGGTGCAGCTCGTTCTTCAGGCTCCTGAGGAAGCCGGTGGTCAGCGCGCCCTTCGCCGCTGCGTAGTCGCTGTGAAGGGCTTCGCCGAAGAGACCCGCGGTGGAGCCGACGAGGACGATGCTGCCGTGTCCCGTCTCCTTCACGTGGCGCAGGAAGGCACGGCAGCTGAGAAAGGTGCTGTCGAGGTTCTCCGCGAGCGTGCGATGCCAGCGCTCGAGGGACATCTCCCACACCGGTGCATCCGGCGCGGGGTAGGCGCCAGCATTGGCCACCAGCACGTCCAGCCGCCCGAGCGCGTTGAACGCATCCGGGACGAGCCGGTCCACGTCCGCCTCGACGGTGAGGTCCGCCTGCAGCGCAGCACCCCCGACCTCACGGGCCAGTGCGTGCGCCTCGTCGTGACTCTGATGGAAGTGGACCGCGACGCGCGCACCTTCCGCCGCGAATGCGCGAACCACCGCGCTGCCAATGCCACCTGCCCCTCCGGTGACGAGCACGCCGTGCCCTGAAAGCCCCGTGTCCATTCAGCTGAAGTCCTCCACCTGCCCGATTCGACAGGGCGCCGACGGGTGAAGGAAGCGGAATCGACCTCGCTGCTACCCCGCGCTCAGTGTCGCGAGGAGCGCCAGCTCCACCTGCGGGTGGGGCCCGGCCGGGACGTTCCCGGCCTCCCCGAGGAAGCGCAGCTGCCCGTCCTCTCCGTAGACGCCCTGCTCCCTCGCCGGCAAGGAGAAGGACCGCCAGGGACTCGTGACGCGAATCTCCTTTGCGTCCACCACGACGCGCACGAGCCCGTTCTGCCAGAGACCGCCGATCTCCAGTCCCTCCTCCCGCCGGGTGAACCGCAGGTTGATGCCGGACCCGACGAGCTGCGTCCCACCCGCTGCGATGGCGACCGGCTCACCGGCGATGCGTCCAGCCCACGAGCCGTCCGACCGCGCGCTCATCTCGACCAGCGGCCCCACCACCCGCTCGTGGTTGAACGACGCGCCCCCGGGCGCGTTGTCCACGAGGGGAATCCGGCCGGAGAGCGCCACACCGCCCGTGGAGCGGAACTCGCCTGCCGAAGCGCCCTCCCCCGGCACCACCTCCGGCCCTGCACGACAGCCGGTCGAAACCAGAGCACCCGTCAGGACCACCGACATCAGCAAGGCCATGCGCTTCATCGTCAGCCTCCTCGACGCTCGACGTGGGACAGCCTTATCCCTCAGAACCGGTCCGGCTCGCCATGCGCGCCGGGCAGCGCCACCTGGACGGGGTGTTGCGGGTCCGCGGGCCGTGATGGAAGCACCATCGTGAAGCGGCTGCCAAGGCCCACCGTGCTCTCCACATTCACCTGCCCGCCGTGCCCTTCCACGAAGCTCTTCACGATGGCGAGCCCCAGGCCCGCGCCGCCGTACTCGCGGGTGGAGGAGCCGTCCACCTGGTAGAAGCTCCGGAAGATCTTGTCGAGCTCGTCCCGGGCAATGCCCACCCCGCTGTCCTCCACCACCACGCGGTAGCCAGGCGCGACGAGCTCCGGCTGCGGCTCCACCGGGGAGAGCGACAGCTTCACCGTTCCACCCGGTGGGGTGAACTTCACCGCGTTGGCCAGGAGATTGACCACCGCCTGGCGCAGCCGGTCCCGGTCCGCCATCACCGGCACGAGCTCGCCGGACGGCGCGTGCGACTCGAGGCGCACGCCCTTCTTCTGCGCCTGCGGCGTGACGCTGGACACGGCGCTCGCCACCAGCTGCCGCAGCTGCACCGACTCGAACACCAGGCGCACCTTGCCGGCCTCGATCTGGTTGAGGTCGAGGATGGAGGAGATGAGCTTCAGGAGCGTCTCGCCCTTCTCCATGATGGTGTGGACGTACTCGCTCTGCTCCCCGTTGAGCGCGCCGGCCAGCCCCTCGGCGAGCATCTCCGAGTAGCCGATGATGGAGGTGAGCGGCGTGCGCAGCTCGTGGCTCACCGTGGCGAGGAAGCTGGACTTCAGCCGGTCCAGCTCCTTGAGCCGCTGGTTCATCTCCTCCAGCCGGCGGTTCTGTTCCTCCAGCTGGCGGTTCGTCTCCAGCGTGGCCTCGATGTGCACCGCGCTCGTGAGGAAGACCTTCTGCCCGCTGGCCACCAGCGCCTCCAGCACCTGGCAGAAGTGCTCCACCACCCGCGCCACCGCGCCCTCGGGTGCGCGCCGCACGCGCGAGAGCAGCTGCTCGGCCCGCGCCAGGTCCAGCGCCCCGATGCGCGTCAGCGTCTCGGGCAGCCCGTCCAGGTCCTCGGGGACGAAGGGCCCCAGGACGACGCGCCCCAGCACGTCCCCCTCCCAGAGCACCGGCATCACCAGGTAGCGCAGTCCGGTGAAGCAGGGCACGGTGATGAGGCCGTGGGGAGCAGGCTCCTGCATGAGCGGGGCACGCGCGTCGTCGGTGAGCGCGAGGGGCCCGTCCTTCACGCGGCCCACCGTGGCCGTGCAGCGGTGGCGCCCCTCCGGGAAGCTGAAGACGTAGCCGCAGAAGTCCCCGTTGCCCACGTGGATGTCCACGAGCTTCCCGCCCCGCTCGTCGAACACCTTGATGCCCACCTTGTAGAGCTCGCAGAAGCCGCGCACCACGTCGGTGAAGCTGTCCCCGTCCAGGAGCTCGCCGAGGCGCGGGCGCCGATGCAGCGAGGAGCCACGGCGCACGGGCGTGGGCTGTGGAGGAAGGGCGGCGCTCATGACCCACCCCTGCGCACGCCTGCGACACGCCCGGCGCCGTAGAGCGTCTCCAGGGCGGTGCCCGCCAGGTCCATGGGGTCGAGGAGCTTGTGGAGGAACTCGTCCTCGTCGAGTCCCACGAGCCGCGCGAGCCCGTGCCGTCCGTCCAGCGCCCGCCACGCCTCCTTCAGCACCGCGTGGAACGTCTCGAGCACGCCCTCTCCACGGATGGCCACCGCCCCGATGACCGGCTCGCGCCCGCGGTGTCGCGCCTCCTCCATCTCCTCGTCGGTGCGCGCGTCCGGCAGGTCTCTCTTGTTGAACTGGATGACCCGCGGAACCTCGGCCGGGTCCAGCCCGTTCTCGCGCATGTTCTCCTCGAGGTTCCTCCAGTAGGCGTTGTTGTCCTCGGTGGCGCTGCGCCGGCCGTCGGCGATGAAGGCCACCGCGTCCGCGCTCTGCAGCACGATGCGCCGGGTGGCGTTGTGGATGACCTGCCCCGGCACGGTGAAGAGCTTCACCTTCACCTTGTAGCCGCTGCTCGACTCGAAGAAGACCGGCAGGAGGTCGAAGAAGAGCGTGCGGTCGTCGCGCGTCTCCACCGTCATGAGCCGTCCGCGCACCTCACGCGAGGTGCGCGCGTGGAGCTGCTGCAGGTTGGTCGTCTTCCCGGAGAGACCGGGCCCGTAATAGACGACCTTCAGCGTGAGCTCGCGCTGGGCGTGGTTGAGCTGCAAGTGGTCTCCCCCAGGGTCCCCGAGGTCGCCTGCCACGCCGTCGGGCGAGGTGCCGTCGAGGGCCGGGTCCAGGGGACATCCGCCTTCGAGGCAATGCGACCACAGGGTCGTCCCCCGTCATATCACCTCAGGAATGTCCTGCAGTGAAATGCCCCCGTCCCCGGCGCGCGATGCCGGCGCTTCAAGCCCCTGGAATGTCGGGGGCGGATGGCCAGTTTGTCCCCAGCCTGAAGCGGCGTGTCGAGGGCGTGTCGAGGTTGTTCGCCTGCCCGCCACGATGCGTGCATCGGCGCGGGGGAAGCAGTTAGGATTCGGCACTGGAGGCCGACAGGATGACGATGAAACGGGTGGACCCCACGGTGGACGCTCCGGCGGTGCCGATGGCGGAGCTGAACCAGCTCCCGAGCGAGCTGGTGACGCAGCTGAAGCTCGCGCCGGTGAGCGACGAGGAGCTCCCGGTGGTGGCCACGCTGCGCAACCAGAGCGACCCGTGGAAGGCCCGCGGGGAGTCTCTCGAGGAGAGCCTCGAGGCGGTTGGCAAGCTGCGCCCGTTCATGCAGGTGGCCCGGCTCCACGGCCAGGTCGCCGGCTACGTCACCATCGAGCGGGACGGCCCGGTCCCCGGCGCGGCCTACCTGCGCAACATCGTGGTCCGGCCGGAGCTGCGCCGGCGCGGCGTGGGCAAGCGGCTGCTCGAGCACGCCCTGGACACCGCGCGGGACATGTACCGCAAGACGCTCACGCTGCGCGTGGACCCCTCCAACGCCTCCGCGGTGTCGCTCTTCCGCAGCCTGGGCTTCACCACCGTCACCACCGTGGTGTCCAAGAAGTCCGGCAAGCTCCGGCTCCTGATGAGCCGCGAGCTCTGAGGTGCGGCGCGCCCCCGCAGCAGCGAGGGGCCTGACGCATCCGAGGGCCCGGTTCCCCGTCCGGGGGCCGGGCCTTCGTCGTTCTCACGTGGCCTGGAACCAGTGGGCCAGCGCATCCCGCTCTCCGAAGCGCTGGGTGCGTGGGAGGCTGCGCAGGAAGCTCTTCCCGTAGGCCTTGGTGCGCAGGCGGCGGTCCAGCACCGCCACCACGCCGCGGTCCTCCCGGGTGCGGATGAGGCGCCCGAAGCCCTGCCTCAGGGAGATGGCCGCCTGGGGCAGCTGGTACGCGGAGAAGGGCGAGAGGCCGCGCTCCGTGAGGCGGTGGATGCGTGCGGCCACGAGCGGCTCGCCGGGGGAAGCGAAGGGCAGCCGGTCGATGACGACGAGGCTCAGCGCGTCTCCCGGCACGTCCACGCCCTCCCAGAAGCTGTGGGCGGCGAAGAGGACGGAGGGCTTCTCCCGGAAGGCCTCGAGCAGCGCGGCCTTGGGGAGCTCTCCCTGGAGCAGCACCTGGTAGGGCAGCCGGTCCCGCGTCAGGGCCCAGACGGCCTCCATGTTGCGCAGCGAGGTGAAGAGCGCGAAGGCGCGCCCGCCCGTCACCTCCGTGAGCGCCACGAGCTCCTCGGCCACCGCCTCCGCGAAGCCGGGCTCGCTGGGCTCCGGAAGGTGGGAGGGCACGTAGAGCGCGGCCTGTCGCGTGTAGTCGAAGGGGCTCGCGACGTTCACCTGGAGGAGGGGCGCCACCGACTCTCCGCTCTCCGCGTCCAGGAGCCCCAGGCGCTGCGCGAAGAAGTCGAAGCGTCCCTCGGCGGTGAGGGTGGCGGAGGTGAAGACGGCGGTGTCCACGGCCCCGTACAGGCGCCCCTGCAGCTCGTGGG
>JAKEEX010000482.1 GCA_022616315.1 Myxococcaceae bacterium | reverse complement strand
CGAAACACAGGGCCAAGGGGCACGACGGGCGGGGGCTTTACATGACAGGCGAAGCTCGGATGCTCGGAGCCAGGCAGCGCCTGGAGCTCATCTTCGATTGGTATCGGGGGATGGTCTCGGGGCAGACGGGACGGCTCGCCTATCTGTACTGGCCTGACCGCGACGCCGAAGTCTCCGACGGGTCGCCCATCCGGGACATCGCGTCGGTCTGGGACGTGGAGCTGTTGAGCCGGTTTCTGGGCCGGCGCGACCTGCTGCCCGTCGTCGACAGGACGCTGGAGCACTACTGCCGCTTTCTCACCCGGCACGACGGCTTCCTGGTGCTGGACGACGCGCGACTGGGAGAGCCTTCAGGCATTGCCCACAGCGCGTTTCTGCTCCTCTCCCTCCTCGACTCGGAGCTCGCTGGCAGGAAGCAGCTACTCCTTGGGCTCGCCGAGGGAATCCTCCACCAGCAGAGGCAGGACGGCTCCTTCAAGGTCTACTTCGGAGACGCACCGGATGAAGGTCTCGAGTTCTATCCCGGCGAAGCGCTGCTGGCCCTGCTCGAGGCCTACCAGCACGCGCATGACAGCCGCTTTCTGGAGGCGGCCGAGCGGGGCTTCACCTGGCACGCGCTCCACTACGGCCAGAGGCATCCAGTCGCGCCCGACCTGCTTGTCTTCTTTGCCAACTGGCAGTCGCAGTACTGCGCGCTGCTGTTCCGGCACACAGCGAGGCGGGCGCTGAGGGATGAGGTCCGGGGCCATGTCTTCGCTCTCCACGACCGCATCATCCGTCAGGGGTTCTACGCGGACATCGAACGCCACCCGATGGGCCAGTCGGTCGTCGAGGTCGCGTGCGGCCTCGAGGGGGTCAACGACGCCTACACCATCGCCCGCGAGGAACAGGATACGGGGCGAATGGGGGCGTATGCCGAGGCGGTCCGTGTCGCACTGGCCTACCTCTTCCGGGTGCAATGCGTGGAGAGTGGCACGGAGCAGGAACGCGGCGGCTTCGGAATGTCCCTGTCGGACAGGACCCAACGCATCGACGTGACAGGGCACGTGGTGAGTGGACTGCTCAAGACGGTGAGGAACGGGCTGGCCCCGTGAAGCGCCGGAGTTCGAAACGGACGGCCTCCAGCTCAGGCAGGACGGCACCCCGGTGTTCGCCTGCAGCGTCGGGCAGGCTTACGCGGGTTTCAGTCCCGCAATCCGGTGGTACACCAGCCCGTACTGAAAATCGCCCGAGGTCTGCAGCGCGTCGAGGGTGGTCAACCAGCGGCGCCGGTCGTCCTCGCTGATCCGCCCAGCCTCGAGCGCATCGGCCGCGAGCTTTCCGAGCAGGTCCTGCAGGTAGGCCCCGTACGTCGTGTCGGTCCAGAGGAAGGACTGGGTCGGAATCACCTCGAGCCCGGACGCACGCAGTAGCGGCCGGAGCCCGAGCGCGACCGTCCGCTTCAGCGCCCGTTGGTCCTTTGCAAACACGCGGCACAGTAGGTCGAACTCCGGGTAGTTCACCGAATCGGTGAGCAGATCCTGCTCGACGAACACGAGAGTCCCGCCCGGAGCGAGACGCGCGGCGAGCGCGTGAACCAGTTGTCCGGTGGCCGCATCATCCAGGTACGGCACCATTACCGACGACACGATCAGCTCGTACGGACGCTCCGGAAACGGAAACGCGCGAGCGTCGGTGACGTCCCAGGGTGCGAGCTCCAGATTGGGCAACTGCGACTGCTCCGCGAGCCTTCTCCCGACGGTGAGCATGCCGTCGCTCTTGTCGGTGGCGTGCACGACCGCGTTCGGGGCGGCGCGAGCCATCCGCCGGCTCGAGGCACCGGTGCCTGCGCCCACTTCGAGCACCGCGGAGCCTGGTCGGGTCGGGAGCAGCGGGCGAACGAGCGCGTCGAACATCCGCTCCGACGCGGACTCACGGGCGCGCGCTTCCATGCGCTCTGCTGCCGCGAGCGCTTCGCCCGTCACATCGAGGTTCTGGTAGTCCGGAATCCCGCCCAGCTTCATGGTCCTGACTGTACGCGACCGGGGCCAGTGTGCAGAGTCAGCTCCAGCGTGTGCAGCAGCACGGGTGCTCCCGAAGGCGTGGCCTGGGTCCCCGGCGCCACCGTCACATGGGCGCGATAGAAGCGAACGGTGCGCACCGCATCCGAAGGCGTGGAGGGCAGGCGGGCCGCATGCTCGCGCCAGTACGCCTCGAGTCGTTGGGGAGAGGGCGCCGCCAGCACCGCCCACATTGCGCCCCAGCGTCGCTGCCCCTCGTGGCCGCGCAGGTCCTCCCGCGGCACCAGCGAACGCCTGCCACTCGCGTGCTCCACTTCCAGCAACAGCACCGGGAGCCTGCTGCTCGCGACGTGGCGGAACGTCGGGTAGCAGGCCACGGGCCACGCGCGCTCCAGACCCAGGACGCCGGTGGCGAGCTGGCCCACCAGCACCGCTCCGCCCACCGCCGCGGCCGGGACCCAGTGTGCCGCGCGCGTCGGCTGCACCTGCTCCTGCGCCTTCCGCCCCCTGAGACGCATCACGAGTGCATGCCAGGGGACGAAGGCCGCGTAGCAGAGCCACAGCGACGAGAAGCCGATGCGGAAGAATGCCTCCGTGGCCAGGTGGAACAGCAGCGCGCTCGCCACCGCGAACGGCCGGAGCCTTCCGGATGCCACCAGGAACGGGAAGGCCACCTCGAGCGCCATCACCCCCAGGCCACCTGCACGCAGCAGCCCGGGGAACAGGTCGATGCGGAGCGCAGGCATCCACCCTTGCTGGAGCCACTTGCCGTGCAGCAGGTGCACCAGGTTGTCTCCCAGCGCCCAGTCGAGCCCGGACGTCCTCCACTTCCACATTCCGGGGAAGAAGTAGATGAGCGCGACCATCGCCCAGACGAGCCGCAGTGGAAGCCCGTACACCAGTGAGGGTTCCGGGGCCGGCAGACCACGGCGGCGCGCCCACCAGGCGTCCACCGAGAGCGCGTCACCACAGGGACTCGCGGCCAGCAGGGCGGGGAACCACACCAGGTGGTGCGTGTGCATCACCATCCCTGCCAGCTGCGGCAGGGTGAGGAGGTAGAGCGCAGTGAGGGCAGCCACCCCCGCGGCCGTCCGCGCGAATAAGCCGACGAGTGCGAACGCCGCGCTCACCAGCAGGATCACGTACGCCACCTGCGCCAGCGTCGGCGAGACCGGGAGCCACCGGGCGGCCCACTCCGCCCCGGGAGGAAACGCGCGCAGTGCAGGTGACAAACCCGCCCACGCCGGCGCCTGGTGAACGTCCGCCGAACCCAGCAGCACCGTGAAGACGGTGACGCGAAAGACAGCCAGGTCCAGCGGGTGCGCGGCGAGGCGGCTCAGCTCGATGGCCCCGGGTCGATGCCCCGCTGACGCAGAGGCGCCATGACGTTCTGGACGAGCGAGCGGCGGGACAGCTCCAGATAGCTCGCCGGCTCCATCCAGCCGAGCGTTGCGCCCTCGAGCGGGCTCCCAGGCGCGGGCGGTGTCACGGACTTCCAGCGCTCCACCACCCCACGAATGGCACGCGCGGCCACTCCGCTCAGGTGCTGCCGATCCTCCGCGCTGAGCGCGTCCTCCGCCCAATCGAGGAAGAGCCAGCCGAACTGGCCATGCGCGGCCTCGTCCTTCACGATGCGGCCGAGCACTGCCCGGATGAGAGGGTGCTGCGCGGCGTGCCAGGAGCTGCGCAAGAGGGGAATCGAGAGCGCCTCGCCGACGCAGAAGTTGTGCACCACCAGCTCCGCTGCCTGGAGGAGCGCTGGGAGCTCCCTGTCGGGCTCCAGCACCAGCTCCCGCGGGTCGTGCACCAACCGCACGCCGCCACCGAGCAACGCCGCGAGGCGCGCACATAGCTCCACGTGCACCATCTCGTCGAGCGGGAAGCGGGTGGCCATGGCCACCAGGTCCAGCGGCGCGCGCGCAGCAATGAGCGCTTGCAGCGTTGCGGCACACGCTGCCCCGGTGCGGTGTTCCTGGAAGGCCGCCTCCGTCCACGTGCGACGAGCGGCTGCCACCACCTCCGGTGCATAGGCAGTGGCGTCCAGGGAGTCCCAGGGCAGCCGCTCCACTTCCGGTCGCAGCTTGCGGTAGCGGCGCTCGGGCGCGCCCCCCAGGAGGGTCAGCTCGAACAGCTCAGGCGGAGGTGTGGAGCGCATGGACTCATTGCCCCCCATCCGGGACGCCTCCGTCGGATGTGCCGGCATCCCCCGCGTCCGGCGTGCAGGTTGGGTCCGTCGAGGCCTCGTCGCAAGGCGGAGGCGGCAAGAGGTTGCCGGTGACGAACGGTGGCCCGCACCCCAGGAACGAGATCGTGACCGCGCCCGCCGCAAGCAGCAGAGGCCTTCCCTTGCGACGAGGGGGCTGCGGGGAGTTCGAGTCAGAGGGCATCGAGGTCGTTCTCCAGTGAGCGACGTGGCGGCGCATCGTGTGCACACCTCGGGCCACGGACAACTCCCTGTTTTCACATGGTCCGGCGGTGGTGGGCCGCGACACTCGTGTCAGGACCCGTTTCTCTGCCTTCGCTCGAGAGGTGCCTGGCCCTCGTGCGGCTTTCGGGGCAGGGACCTGCTGGAGCGACAGCAGTGAATCCGCAGAGCCTCCCGTACCCTACCTCCCGAGCCTGCGCTTGAGGTCGCCCGGGACGTCGAAATGGAAGGCGCGGCCCACCTTCCGCTGGACGAGCAGGCCGGCCTCCGCCAGGTCGAGCAGGTCCTGGCGCGCAGTCTGATAGACGACGGCGTGCTCACGCTGGTGCGCCTGGATGGTGAAGCGGGCATCCGGGTGCTGGAGGGCGTGCGCGAGAAGCGCGCGCTGCCGGTGGTTGAAGCTGTCCGCTTCGCGGATGAGCCGCTCCGTCGCCCGGACCTCCTTCGTCTTACTGTCGAGCCATGCATAGAGGTCCGTGATGGCCTGCTCGACGACCTGGAGCTGGTGAAGCAAGAAGTAGGTGAGGTCAGCGCCGTCCGTCTCCGTGAACAGGAACGCGCGCCCGTACTGAGCGGGAGCCTGCTTGATGATGCGCGAGATGGAGAGGAACTCCACGAGCCAGTACTTCTGCCGGAGCATGCTCCAGTAGAAGAGGGCACGCGCCGTGCGGCCATTCCCGTCGAGGAAGGGATGG
>JAKEEX010000481.1 GCA_022616315.1 Myxococcaceae bacterium | reverse complement strand
GTGACTCCGAAGAGGAACGTCAGGGTGAAGGTGGAGAGCTTCGGGATGGTGCCCAGCTCGACGTTGCTCACCCCTGGCACCAGTTCCAGCGGCCGCGTTGCGGCCGAGCGTCCGAAGCCGGCACTCAATCCCGCAACCAGGAGGGTCTTCCCCACCCGCACGTCGACTCCGGCCGTCGCGTGGAAGAGGTCCCATTCGGTGAGGAAGGTGGCGGCGTTGAGCCCCAGCGGGGCAGCGCTGAAGTCGGTGCGCACGCTGGTGTAGCCGCGCACCGTCCGTGTCAGCTGGTGCTCGAGCCCCACCCCGACATTCACCACGGGCACCAACCCTGCGAAGACGGTCTCGGTCGCGCCAGGCCCGGGCGGCAGCTGGGCCTGGGACGGCTGGGGGGTCATCACCGGGTAGGGGGCCACCGGGCCGAAGCCCTCCGCGGCCAGATGGAGCTCGGTGCTCCTGAAGCGCACCGCGCCCCCCACACCCACCGAGAGGGGCCAGCGGTAGCGGGCGCGCAGCCCCGTCTGGGTGTCGGTGGAGATGCGGGTGATGGGCACGCCGTCCCCGTCCAGGTCCTGCTCCACCACGCTCGCGTCGCCCGAGAGGTTGCCCTCCCCGGACACGCGGACGCTGGGCAGCGTCACGGTCAACCCGACGCTCACCGCCTCCCACTCCACCCCCACTCCGAGCTTGGTGACGAGGCCGACCTGCAGGTAGTCGTACTCGCTCTGGAAGAGTGCCAGCCCTCCCAGTCCTTCCGGCGAGACCGCCTGGAGGGCGGAGCGCAGCGCTAACGACTGCGTCCGCAGCGTGACGTACTGCGTGAGCCCGATGCCCACCGTCTCCGTCAGCGGATAGGCCAGCGTCAGCCCGCCCCAGTCCTCCGACAGCTGCTCGTGCAGCAGCACGTCCGCCGCCAAGAAGGTGCCCGGTGGCAGCCGCAGGATCGGGGCGACCACGTCCAACTGCGGGCGCGCGCGCAGCTCCACATCCAGGCGCTGCCGCTTGAGCAACGAGTAGGCAACGCGGAAGCGCCCGAACAGCTCCAGCTGGGACTCACCGGCGATGAAGGCGGATGCAGGCGTGAACACCGCCTGGCTCAGGTCCCGCCCCTCCCCCACCGCGTCCTCCACGCGGATGCGGGAGTACCTGTAGACGGTGGAGGCCACCTGCAGCCCCGGGCCGCGCAGAAGCGCCAGCCTCCCCGGGTTGTAGAAGGTGGTGCTGAGGTCTCCCGCGCTGCCGATGATCGCGCCGCCGAGCAGCCGCGCCTCGTTGCCATGCGTCTCCGTCCAGTACTGGGTGTCCTGTGCGCGTGCCCGAGCGCTCGCGAAGAGGAGCACCGCGAGGACGGCGACGCCCTTCAGCCCCGAACCCTTCCGTGTCAGTACCGAGCGCATGCCGGGAAGGGCCTCACAGGTGCGGCTGCTCGGCCAGGTGGCGGAAGAAGGCCTCCAGCTGCTCCACGGTGGGCACGAAGGGACCCTCGGCGTCCGTGTGCTGCGGGGGCTTCTTCCACGGCAGCGCGAGCGTCCTCGCCCCGGCGAGCGGGAAGACGTCGTAGGCGCCGCTGCCGTCCGCGTCCACGAAGACGGGGTTGGTGAAGGCGAAGGGCAGCGAGGCCACCGGGCTGCACACGCCCGTGTCCGCGTCGCACGTCACGCCGTGCCACGCGAGGGGGGAGAGGTCGCTCCCCCGCTCGCGGCCGCGCACCAGCACCACGTACCAGGTGTCCGCGACGGGGCTCACCTCGAAGGTGGTGGTGAGGTGGACGCGCCGCGCGGTGAGACCACCGGGAAGGGGCACCGTCTCGAGCGGCAGGGCCTCGGGGTCGAACGTCTGCCGCTGCAGCACCCGCTCCTCGGGCCAGCTGTCGTTCGTCTGCCCATCGAAGGCCTCGCGCCCGGGCGCATGGGTGTAGAGCTCCACCGCGTCGAAGCGCATCCACTCCGGTGCCTGCACGTCCACGGTGAGGCGCACCCGCTCGCCCAGGCCCGGCGCCACCGACACCGTTCCCCCCATACCCACCGGCGGCGCGAGCGGAAGCCCCACGGCGGAGACGCGCGCGGCCGACAGCCGCACGAAGGGCCCATTGGTGCCGAAGGCCCGCTGTGCGCGCAGACCGGCGGTGAAGACGGCCGCGTCGAAATCCGCCGGAGCGTCGCGCCCCTCCATCTCCACGTACGTGCGCGAGTAGCCGCCCACGGTGCGGAGCGCGGTGTGCGAGTCGGAGACGCCGGTGGCCGTCCGCCGCAGGCCTCGGCTGAGGAAGGTCAT
>JAKEEX010000480.1 GCA_022616315.1 Myxococcaceae bacterium | reverse complement strand
CGGTAGCAGCGCTCCATGCGCGCCTCCAGGCGGGCCTGCATGTCGTCCTCCGTCCAGCGCCCCGGGTGGAAGGACTCGAGCCACTCGAAGTAGCTCATGGTGACGGTGCCTGCGTTGGCCAGGATGTCCGGCACGACGCGCACACCGCGCTGCTCGAGGACGGCATCCGCTTCGAGCGTGGTGGGCCCGTCCGCCGCCTCCACCACGAGCCTCGCGCCGAGCGTGCGTGCCCGCTCGACGGTCACCGTGTCGACGCCGCCCGCGGGGATGAGGACATCCACGGGGAGCTCGAAGAACTCCTCGACGTCCACGGCCTGCGCGCGCGCGAAGCCCGCAACGGAGCGCGTGCGGTGGAGGTGTGCGGCGAGCGCGTCCAGGTCCAGCCCCTCGGGTGCGTGGATGGCGCCCTCGCCGTCGCACATGGCCACCACCCGGCCGCCAGGCAGCACGCGTCGCACCAGCCGCGCGCAGCCGAGACCGAGCTGCCCGCTCCCCACGACTGCAACGGTGACGTCGGTCAGCGAGCGCCCCATGTCGCGGAGGGCCTCTCTCGCGCACACGAGCGCTCCCAGGGGAGCGGCCTCCCCCCGCTTCGCCACGCCTCCCAGCTCCGGCGGCATGCCGGTGACGGCGCCGCGGATGTAGCGCTGGGCGATGCGGGTGTACTCGTCCAGGAACCAGGCCATCATCCTGCCGTCAGTGCCCAGGTCGGGCGCGGAGATGTCGCGCTCGGGCCCCATCAGGGGCGCCACCGCCGACGCGTAGCCGCGGGTGAGCGCCTCCAGCTCGCGCACGCTGAGCTCCCGGGGCTCGCATGCGACGCCGCCCCTGCTGCCGCCGAAGGGCAGGTCCATCACCGCACACTTCCACGTCATGAGCGCCGCCAGCGTCACCACCTCGCGCGCGCTCAAGGAAGGGTGGAAGCGGATGCCGCCCTTGTACGGGCCCCGGGCGTCGCTGTACTGCGCGCGGTAGCCGGTGAAGACCTGCACCTCGCCGCTGTCCATGCGCACCGGGATGGACACCTCGAGCACCGCCCGCGGGTGGCGCAGCACGCGCCGGGTGCTCTCGTCCAG
Organism: Myxococcaceae bacterium; assembly: GCA_022616315.1. Taxonomy (GTDB): domain Bacteria; phylum Myxococcota; class Myxococcia; order Myxococcales; family Myxococcaceae; genus JAKEEX01. The sequence goes on along the minus strand of JAKEEX010000480.1, from coordinate 1,664 downwards.
GCCGAGCAGCTCGGCGGCGCTCTCCGCGTGGTGTCGCACGAGCTCACCGAGCGCCGCGACATGCTCCCCCATCGCTCGTCCTCTCCCGCCCTGGTGCTTCTCGCGGCTCCTGGGAGGCGGGCGCCTCCTCCCGGGCCGCGCCCTCTCTAAGGGATGTTGAGCTCCGAGAGGACCTCAGAGGCGTGCACGCGCTCACCGGGGATGGTGGCGAGGTCATCCAGGCTGATGAGTCCCACCGGCTGGTGCCAGGCGTTCACCACGACGAGGCGCCTCACCGCGTGCTCCTCCATCAGCCGCTCCGCCTCGGTGAGCGGGTCATCCTCGCGGCACGTGACGACGGGCGCGGTCATCGCGTCGCGCACCGGAGCATCGCCCGGGGACCGCCCCCGCGCGGTGATGCGCACGGTGATGTCGCGGTCGGTGACGATGCCCACCAGCTTTCCGTCCTCGAGGACCGCGAGCGCACCGATGCCGCAGGACCGCATCCGCTCCGCCGCCTCCTGCACGGGGTCGTCCAGGTCCACGGCCTCCAGGTGCTTCGCCATCACCTCACTGACCCAACGCATGCGTGTGCCTCCCGGCGCTCCGCAGCCACACCGGGAAGCATGGGGCCCACCGGGCCTCACCGCATGGGGAGAGGCCCCGGAGGCGACCGGGGCGAGGAGCGCTCCGTCTCCCGGCTCCTCACGGGTGCGCGGCAGGCACCTGCAGCGCGGGCGGCGAGGTCAGCTCCTGCGCTCGAGCAGATGGAGGTCCAGCATGGCCACGAGGAAGCCGTTCACCACGTGCTCGGGACGGCCGGCGAGCGCCTGGAGCTCGCCCACGGTGCGGGTGCCGTCGATGCGCGGCAGGAGCTCCGCCTCCCAGCGCTCCAGCGCCACGTCCTTCTGCGCGAAGACGCTCACGGCCGAGGGCAGGAGGCGCTCCTCGGGGCTCACGAGCCTGCGCAAGCGCTCGGGCTTGTAGAGCTTCTTGATGCCGCGGGTGATGAGCTGCGCGGGGTGCAGGTCCAGCTTGATGGGCTCGTGGCGCACGCGGTCCGTGAAGGAGAGCGTGTACGTCCCCTCCTCCCAGGCGAAGAGGCTGTAGATGATGGCCTTCACCTGCTGGCCCACGTAGTAGAGCCGCTCGGTGTCCTTCAGGAGGCCGCGCTCCACCAGCACGTCGCCGGTGCGTCGGCCACGGGCCCTGGCCACCGCGGCCGCGTCCTGAAGCTGCTCGGGCCGGATCTTCCCCACACGCACGAGGAACTGTCCGAAGCGGTCCGCCAGGAGGTTGGAGAGGGCGAAGACGGGCTGGCCGTGCTCGAAGGACACCACTTTCCTCACCTGCCCCTTCTGCACGCCCAGCTCGCCCGTCTCGCGCGCCATGAAGAAGGCGGTGACGAGGCTCGGGAGGTTGTCGCGCAGCTCGCCGCGGCGGCTCCGGCCCTCGGCCTTCTGGGGCGCGCTCGCGCGGGCGTGCGCGGCGCGCACGTGGTCCGGGGTCCGTCCGAGCGCGGCCTGCGCCGGTGTCATGGGATTGGCGGTGAGGTTCTGGCCGTGCAGGTCCGCGGTGAGGTTGTCGCCACCGGTCACCTTGATGCGGCCGGTGAGCTCCATCACGTCCAGCGGCTCGTCCTCCTCCACCTCGATGTCCAGCTCGAAGGCGTCCTGGTCCGCGGG
>JAKEEX010000479.1 GCA_022616315.1 Myxococcaceae bacterium | reverse complement strand
GCAGTTGGAGCACGCGCAGATTGACGAGTGCCTGGCGCAGCTGCACGAGCTCACCGGCGGCTACGTGGCCCCCGAGGGGGCGTGGCTGGCCAGTCGAGCCTCGCCGTCCGCTTCCGCTCCGGCGTCCCACCTGACTGTGCCCCTGTCGGCGCAGTGGCCAACTCCGGCGCAACGAGAAGAGCCGCCAGGCACACTGACACGTACGCGGCCTCTCCCCACCGCCACGCGCACGCGTGCGCAAACCCTGGAGCCACCTCCGGCTTCACTCCCCCTGCGCCGGGGAAGAGGCTCTGGTCCATGCACTCGCCTGGCTGGCCGCGCATGGGCCTTCGAGGAGCGCTGCGACCAGGCCGCACGCACCCTGCGCACTTGCCGATGCGGCCGCCGGCCTCCAGCGTCAGTCACGGAACCCCTGTCCACAGAAGGGAACGAATGCCATGGCGGTGAAGGTCGGCATCATCGGCAAGGGGAGTGTGGGCAGCGCGCTGCAGCGCGGGCTCGCACGCGCCGGGCACGAGGTGCGCGCGGTGGGCAAGGAGCCCGGGACCGTACGCCAGACGGCCGCGTGGGCGGAGGTGGTGTTCCTCGCCGTGCCCTTCGGCGCACTGGACGACGCGCTCCGGGACATGGGCGATGCCGTGCATGGCAAGGTGCTCGTGGACGTGACGAACGCGCTCACCCCGGACATGCAACTCGCGCTCGGCTGCACGACGAGTGGTGCGGAGGAGCTCCAGAAGTAGGCCGCGCGGGCGAAGGTGGTGAAGGCCTTCAACACCGTCTTCGCGCAGCACATGGACAAGGGCCAGGTGAAGGGCGAGAAGCTCAGCCTCTTCGTCGCGGGAGATGACACGGCCGCGAAGGCGCACGTCCTCGGCTTCGGGCGGGAGATCGGCTTCGATGCCATCGACGCGGGCCCCCTGCGCAACGCCCGCTGGCTCGAGACACTCGGCTACCTGAACATCCAGCTCGGCTACGTGCAGAAGCTCGGACTCGAGATCGGCTTCCGGCTGGTGCGCTGACTCCGTCGGCACCGTGGGCGCGCAAGGGGCCGGCTCAGGGCGGCGCGTCGTGCACGTGCGGTGACTCGACGGGGAGAGGGTCGGGGTGAGGGGGAAACCACGATTCCCGCGCGCCACGCTGTGGCCCTCCCCTCTCCCCGGAGGACATCCCGCAGAACAGCCGTGACAGCGCTGGGCCGCACGCTCGCGAAGTTGGAAGGGCGGTGCCCTGGGCCGAGCGCTATCGCTCCGGGGGTGCCGCGATATGCCCAAGTTCGCCGACTCCATCGAGTGTCATCGCCCCCAGCTCCGCCAGCGCTTCGAAGAAGAGGCCAGCCACTCCACGGCCGACAGCGCTGAGGCCGGGCAGCACGAGAGGCGAGCGCTCCGTCCCTTCGAGCCCGGGGCCAGGCACCTCTTCGAGAGGCTGGTGGAGTCCCTCTCCGGCATCCTCGACCGGGCGCTGCTTCGCGGGCAGCTCCAGAGGACCCGGGAGCAACTGCTCCACTGCCAGACGTGGTACCGCCTGGCCTCCGAGGCAGTCGCGGATGCCCTCTGGGACTGGGACCTCGCCACGGGCGCCGTCACCTGGAGCGCGGGGGTGCAGAGGCTCTTCGGTTATGCCCCCGAGGAGCTCGCGCCGAACGTCCACGGATGGTCCGAGCACATCCACCCCGAGGACAGGGAGCGGGTGTTGCGTGGCATCCATGCCGTCATCGAAGGGACGGAAGGGCGGTGGCAGGACGAGTACCGCTTCCGTCACCGGGAGGGACACTACGTCCGCGTCACGGACCACGGCCTCGTCGAGCGCGACCCGAAGGGCAAGGGCGTGCGAATGGTGGGAGCGATGCAGGACGTGACCGCGCAGCGGTCCGCACAGGAGTCCCTGCGTGAGAGCGAGGAGCGCCTGAGCCTGGCGCTCGAGGCGGCGAATCTCGGGTTCTGGGACCGTGACCTCGGCACCGGCCGCGTGCTGCGTGACGCGAACACCAAGTCCCTCCTCGGCATCCCTCCGGATGCTGAGGCGACGTACGACACCTTCCTCAACCGGGTGCACCCCGACGACCGGGAGCGGGTGCGTGCGCTGATGCAGGCCGCGCTCGACCCGGCCGGCAGTGGTCGCTACGAAGACGTGTATCGCACCGTGAGCCTCCCGGGCGTGGGGGAGCGCTGGATTCACAGCATTGGCCGCGTCTTCTTCGAGGGCGGCCGCGCCGTGCGCGTCGTCGGCACGAACCGGGACGTCTCCGAGCTCAAGGCAGCCCAGGACGCCCTCGCGCGCAGCGAGCGGGAGTTCCGCACCCTCGCCGACGCAGTGCCCCAGCACATCTGGACGGCCCGGCCCGACGGGCGTGCGGACTACATCAACCTCCGGCGACGGGAGTACCTGGGCCGCCCGGATGACGACGTGCTCGGCCTCGGTTGGCTCGACGCCATCCATCCGGACGACAGGCGAGAGGTCAGGGCCGCCTGGGAGCACTCCGTCGCAACCGGCGAGCCGTTCCGGGTGGAGGCGCGGGTCCGGCGAAACGATGGCGTCTACCGGTGGTACCTCGGGCGCGGGGTGGCCCTGCGGGACGAGCAGGGACGGGTGCGGAAGTGGGTGGGCACGAGCACCGACATCGAGGACCTCAAGTGCGCGGAGGCGGAGCGGGCGGCGCGGATGACGCACGACCTGCTCGACTTCACCCAGGCCCGCCTGGGAGGAGGCATCCGCATCGAGCGCACGCCCCTCGACTTCCACGCTGCGGTGCGCAACGTGCTCGACGAGGTGCGCCTCGCCCATCCGAAGAGGACGCTCGAGCTCGTGAGCAGCGGGGATGGGCAGGGCGTCCTGGACGAGGACCGGCTCGCCCAGGTCGTCACCAACCTGGTGAACAACGCCGTCGCCTACAGCCCGGCCGGCAGCCCCGTCCGGGTGGAGACGCGGGGAGAGGACGGCGCGCTCCTCTTGTCCGTCCACAATCAGGGCAAGCCCATTCCGGGGGACGTGCTGCCCCAGCTCTTCGAGCCGATGCGGCGCGGCACCGACCACGAGGCGACGGGCAGCGTGGGCCTGGGGCTCTTCATCGTGAAGAGCATCGTGGCGGCACACGGCGGCGTCGTGGAGGTGCGCTCCACGGCCGCAGAGGGCACGACCTTCACGGTGCGCCTGCCGCGCAACGCAGGCGTGGTGGAGCCCGCCATCAGCCCGGCGAGCGGCGGCGAGGCGCGCGCCCCGGTGGCTGCCGCGGCGGATCGCGGGGTGGCACCTGTGGGATCGGTCGCGCCACCCTCGCGGCGT
>JAKEEX010000478.1 GCA_022616315.1 Myxococcaceae bacterium | reverse complement strand
TGGCGCCGCCTTCGGGGCGTGCTTGCGCAGCGGACACGCGGCGATGGCGCCCTGGGGCTCGACGGCGTCCTTGCCGGACTCCACCTTGAGAATCTTCCGCCCCTCGCCGATGACGAACGTGTAGCGGTTCGCCAGCGACAGCACGGGCAACTTCACGTCGTACAGGGTGGTGAGGCGGGCGCCCGGGTCCGGGATGAAGGGGAAGGGGGCCTTGAGGGACTCCTTGAAGCGGCGGAGGGTGTCAGCGTCGTCAGTGGAGACGGCCAGGACCTGGCCGTTGAGCTTCTCGACGTCCGCGTAACGGTCGCGGTACGCAGAGAGCTCGCGCGTTCAACCACCTGTGAAGGCCTTCGGGAAGAAGGCCAGGATGACGGGGCCCTTCGCCACCATCTCCGAGAGAGTGTGGCTGCGCCCCTCGGTGTCCTGCACGGTGAAGTCCGGGGCCACCTCCCCCACCTGAGGGGTGGCGGAGGCCACGAGACCGGCAACGAGTGTCGGGATGAGCATGGGCCCAGAGTTAACGAAGTCCCTGAGAACTTCGCAACTCCACGCGGGGGCGAAATCCGGAGGCGACGCGCGTCCACGCCCCGACGTCTGACGCGCGAAGCTAGTGCGCGCCTGGCTCACCCACCCCGGACTCGGCCTGGCGCACCGTCAGCAGCACCTCGCTGATGGCCTCCACGGTGTGTGCGTCCGGCGTGTCCGCGCCGAGGTCCGGCGGGCCCGCCGCGAGAAACGCCTCGGGCGTCTGCCGAAGCAGCGCAGGATGCAGGGCCCCGTTGCCCTCCCCGGGCGGGAGCACGCTCCACTCCAGCCTCCCGCGGTTCACGCGCACGAAGCCGCCCCGCGAGCGTCCGTGGTGCCCCCACGTCCACGTGCGCCCCTCCAGCGCCTGCATGTCGAAGCTCGCCACGCGCGCACCTCCGCACCAACCGTGTGCACCGCGCGTGCGCGTTCAAACGCAGGGGACGAGCGAGCGAAGGGGCGGTAGGCTGCACGCTCCAGCACACCGCCCCGCGCCCGGGGCCAGAGGGGGGACGCACATGGCGACCTACGGAGACCACGTTGGCCTGAGGTTCCACCAGAAGGGCTCCGGGAAGCTCTCGCCCGTCGCGGGGGCTCCCTCCGCCTCGCCCCACTTCCGCTTCGACATGGTGCTGGAGGCGCCGAGCCTCCGCGCCTTCCTCGAGGGTGCGCGCCACGAGGCGCCGGCCACCGGCGGCACCGTGTGGTGGGGTGATGGGAGCTACCCCATCGAGTCCGGACGGATGGAGCTCTTCCGGCGCGACGCGAACGACCCGAAGCGGAAGTACTACGACATCACCTTCCGCTTCACCGGCCCGGAGGGAACGCCCTTCCTCTTCTTCGCCCAGAAGAAGCTTCACGATGACGGCTGGCTGGACCTCTTCGACGCCGCCGCGGACCTGACGCGGCTGGAGAACGAGACGCTCTCGGACGCCCGGAGCGGACAGGTCCTCTTCAAGGGCCAGCTGAACGTGCACCTCGACGAGACCATCTCCGAGCTCGCCTCGATGGAGGTCCTCCACGCCAGGGACGAGGCGGAGAAGGCCGCCGCGCAGAGTGCGTTCCCGGCGTTCTTCAACTGGGAGCTCGCGAGCATCTACTCGGGTGTGCCGCTCCTGATTGGTGCAGCGAGCCCCCTGAGCTGGGGCGAGCAGGTGGCGGTGCAGCTGATGGCGGACGCGCTTCTACCGGAGGGCAGCGTGGTGAAGCCGCCCGAGGTGCTCCGCGCGGTGGAGAGCTTCGTGGCGACGGCCCGTCCCCCGCTCCTCGAGAAGGTCCGCCTCGCGCTCGGCCTCGCGGGGACGGCGCTGGGGCTCGTGCGTCCCGAGCGGCAGTGGCTGCGCCGCGAGTGCCACCGCCTCCTCCACGGGGACCCCTCCCCCCTGCGTGACGCCGTGGAGCTGATGCACGCGATGGTGACGGTGCCCTACTACTCGGACCCGCGGGTGAGTCGGCCCCTCGGCTTCGACCCCGATGCGCGGCCGTCCGACCCACCCACGCCGGACCTGCCCGAGGTGGAGGCTCCGCGTGGTCCCTACGACTTCGTCATCGCGGGCTCCGGGCCTGCGGGCGCGCTGCTGGCGCACCGGCTCACGGCCGCGGGCCGCCGCGTGCTGCTCCTCGAGGCAGGGCGACAGCACACGACGCTGGCGCTCCGGGAGATGGAGGCGCTCGCGGGGCTGTACAAGCAGGGCGGGCTGCAGCGGGCCAGTGACACGGGCGCGCCTGCGGGGAGCCCGCGCAGTCTGACGGTGCTGGAGGGTGAGGCGCTCGGGGGAGGAGGCCTCGTCAACAACGCCGTGTGCTTCCGGCTGCCGCCCGAGGTGCGCGCGCACTGGCGCAGTGAGGCCGTGGGCTTCCCCTTCTCCGATGCGGAGCTGGACCGCGCGTACGACGTCGTGGCGCGCGAGCTGTCCATCGGCCCCGCCTCGGGTGCGATGGCGACGGGGAAGCGGCTCAACCCCACCGCGGAGTATCTGCGTCCGGCGTTCGGCGCGGCGCTGAAGGAGACCCTCGTCGCCATCCAGGGTTGCCAGGCCTGCGGGTGCTGCAACATCGGCTGCGTCCACGGCGCCAAGCGCAACGGCCTCACGGTGTACCTGCC
>JAKEEX010000050.1 GCA_022616315.1 Myxococcaceae bacterium | reverse complement strand
TCACGTGGACCGGGGGACTCAGCACCCCCGAATCCGTCGTGCACGACGCGCGCGCGGACCTCTACTACGTCAGCAACATCCACGGCGGCTCCCTGGACGTCGACAACAACGGCTTCATCTCGCGGCTGTCGCCGGACGGGAAGGTGCTCGAGGCGAAGTGGATCTCCGGTGGCGTCAACGGCGTCAAGCTCCACGCGCCGAAGGGCATGGCCCTCGCGGGCGACACGCTCTACGTGGCGGACATCGACACGGTGCGGAAGTTTCACCGCCGCACCGGCGCTCCCACGGGCGAGGTGACGCTACTGGGCGCCACCTTCCTCAACGACGTCGCGGTGGGCCAGGGTGGCGTGGTGTTCGTGTCCGACTCGGGCCCGAAGCCTGACGCCTCCGGCGCAGCACCTTCGGGCACCGGTGCCGTCTACAGGATTGGTCCCAGCGGCAAGGTGTCGCAGCTCGCCAGCGGACCGGAGCTCGGCCGGCCCAATGGCCTCCTCTTCGCTCGGGGCAAGCTGTGGGTGGTGACGGCCCTCACCGGAGAGCTGTATTCACTCGACACCCGCGGGAAGCGGCGCGACGCCACCAGGCTCCCGAGCGCGAGCCTGGACGGGCTGGTGCAGGTGGGCCGCGACTTCATCGTCTCCAGCTGGGAGGGCCAGGCGCTCTACCGCGGCAGACCGGGGGGCTCCTTTCGCGCGTGGGTGAGCGGCCTTACGGCGCCGGCCGACATCGGCTTCGATGCCGTGCGCAGGCGCGTGCTCGTGCCGCGCTTCCGGGAGAACCGCGTCGAGGCCTACGACGTCCGCTGAGCGTCTCGTGGACGTGGGCAAGAGCGCAGGCGGGGCCTCGGCTGGAAACCTCGTGTTTCCGGCGACAAGCCTTGTCCCCTTTCGGTGCGCTGCTTAGCTCTCCGGGGCAACCCCCAACAGGAGCTGCACCCAGATGAACGTCAAGAGCCTCCTCGCCGCCGCGGTGCTGTGCCTCCCCTCCCTCGCGCTCGGGGCCAGCTATGAGATCGACCCCGTCCATTCGAGCGCCAACTTCAACATCAAGCACCTGATGGTGGCCACCGTGCGCGGTGAGTTCACCAAGGTGTCGGGCACCGTCACGCTCGACGAGAAGGACCCGAAGAAGTCCGTGGTGGAGGCCACCATCGACGCCGCCTCCATCGACACCCACGAGGCCAAGAGGGACAACCACCTCAAGAGCCCGGACTTCTTCGACGTCGCGAAGTTCCCCACCCTCACCTTCAAGTCCACCGACGTGAAGAAGCTGGGCAAGGGCAAGTACGAGGTGAAGGGTGACCTCACCATGCACGGCGTGACGAAGCCCGTGGTGCTCGCGGTGGACGCTCCGGACACCGAGGTGAAGGACCCCGGGGGCAACATCCGGCGCGGCGCGACGGCCACCACGAAGCTC
>JAKEEX010000477.1 GCA_022616315.1 Myxococcaceae bacterium | reverse complement strand
ATCCAGCAGGCGCTGGAGTCCGGCCGCTTCACCAAGAAGAACTTCGAGGGATGCGACGTGGACATCGAGGCGTCGGTGCCCGAGGCCACGCGGCAGGAGCTCACCGCGATGGGGCACGTGCTCAAGGTGTTCCCCGCCTGGAGCGTCAACTTCGGCAACGGCCAGGCGGTGATGAGCGATGGGAAAGGCGTGCACTTCGGTGGCTCGGACCCGCGCAACGACGGCGCGTCGATTCCCCAGATGCCCCCGGTCTTCGAGGGCGGCGGGTCGGTGCCGGGCACTCCGGCGGGACGGTGACGCCCGCGGAGTGCTCCGGGGCCGTCACTCGTGCGACATCTTCAAGTCGTAGAGGACGACCTCGCCGTACGCGCCAGGCGCATCTCCCTTGGCGAGGTTGGACTGGGTGTACGCGCCGGCCTTGAAGTAGCAGCCGGTGGCGGCCCGGGCGACGTCCACCTTCAGGACGTCGTTGTAATACACCTTGATGTGTCCCCCGGAGGCCACGACCTTCACGGTGAAGACGGTGCCGAGCGTGTAGGCCGGGTCCAGGGTGCCGAGGTCCGCTCCGCCTCCCTCGACGAACAGGTTCGCTCCCTCCAGCCGGATCATGATGACGTCGTCGGACGCATCGTGAATCTGGCCCGCGACGACGTGCCGCTTGACCGCGGGAAGGTGCGTGATGGCCTGCCGCAGAATCAGGGTGTGGGTTCCGGACGTCGTGGACCAGCTCGCCTGCTTCGTTCCGCCGTCGGCCATCTCACGCAGCTCGGACCTGGGGTAGCCCGAGCTGCTGGTGGTCGCGCCTTCCACGGGGGCACGGAACACGACTGCGTTCTTCTCGGCGTTGAGATGGAAGTACGGCTCGAGGACGTACGTGGCGAGCTCGGGCTGGAGGATCTCGTCGGGGCTTCCGGAGTGGGACGTGTCGATGGGAAGCGTGATCTTCCAGTCGCGGAGATCGAGGAACGCGGCGGGAGAGCCCGGCGGCTCCGGTGCAGGAGCGGGAGTCGGCTCCGTGCCCCCGTCCGGAGGCGGCGGTGTCGGGGTGGGAGTGCTTCCGTCCACCGGCGGAGTGGGGTCAGGCGTCCCGGTGGCAGGAGGCGGGGTGGGAGGGGTTGCCTCCGAGGTCGGAGCCTCCATCCCGCCCTGGCATCCGAGCGCCACGAACGCGGCGAAGAGGGGCGCGCGAAGAGAGAGGTGGGAGGACCAGGGACGCTGCTTCAAGGGAGGGCTCCGCGGAGAGGTGGGAAGACGGACGCGCGGAGAACCCAGCGGGTGTCAGCTCATTCGTGAATAGAGGTGCATGGGTGGAGAGAGCTCTCCCGGACGGCAGCTCCCCGGCCGCCCAGACGGAGGCACGCACGGACCAGGGCCCGGCCTCCGATGGGCCCCATCAGGCCTTCGGCTCCTCGAGGGAGATGTCCACCATGAGGTCGTCCGACAGGCGCTCGACGTCCTCCCGGAGTGTGTCGCAGTCGAGCTGGGAGGAGCAGCGGAGGTCCGCGGTCGCCTTGAAGAGGGCCTCACCCGACATGGGGGCGCTGACCGACTCGGTGGAGAGCTCCTCGATGTTCACGCCACGCCTGGCGAGCGCGCTCGTCACCTCGCGCACGATGCCAGGCCGGTCCGCACCGGTCAGCTCGAGGCGCAACCTCCGCTGGCTGACCGCGAGCTCACTGGGCGGGTTCCGGTCCACGAGCACCGTGAGCCCCGCCACACGCTCGAGCTCCGAGGCCAGTGGGTCCGCGTGGTCCGCGTCGACGGAGACCTGCAGGATGCCGGCGAAGCGGCCCGCAAGGCGCGCCATGCGGCTGCGCTCCCAGTTGCCTCCGTGCGAGGCCACCACCTGTGACAGCGCGCTGACGATGCCCGGCCTGTCAGAGCCGGTGAAGGTGATGACCAGCGACGTCTTCACGGTCCCTCCCGAGGTGGCGTGGACTGCGTCGGGCCACGCGAGCGAAGCACGGACAGACCAGGCAGCGTACACGGGACGGGGACCCGTGGGTGTGCCGGGGCGTCCTCCAGTGTCAGGGTGCGGGCTCTCAGCGGAGCCGACGTTGCACAGCCCCTTCACCCGTTCCCGCTCTCGGGGGGAGAGGGGATTGGTGGGTTCACGGTCCAGTCCACGGAGTAGCGGACCCGCGTGACGCCGCGGACATCCGTCTCCGGTGCGCCCACGGCCACCCAGCCCTCGCGCTCGTAGAGGTTGCGTGCGGGTGTGTTGCCAACGAGGACCCACAGGCATCCGCGCCGGAAGCCTTGCCGCAGCAGCTCGTCCGTGAGGATGCGCAGCAGTCGACGCCCGTGGCCCTGGCCCCAGGCGTCCGGGGCGATGAAGAGCCCGAGGACCTCCGCCGTTCCCGCGTCACCTTCGGACTCGGGTCCCCCCGCGGCGAAGCCGAGGAGCTCCTCTTCGCGCACGAGGACGAAGACGGTGTTGGCGGCGTCCGCGAGGTACTGGCGCCAGCGCTTGCGCCGCGCTTCGAGCGTGTTGAAGGCGGCGAGCTCCGGAGGAATCTTTCCCTCGTAGCCGGCCGCCCAGGAGCGGACGTGCACGTCCGCCATCCTCGGGATGTCCGTCCGCTCTGCAGGTCGCAAGGTGGGTGGGCGGAAGTTGACCACGCGTGCGCTCCCGGTGTGGGAGAGGTGCTACCCCTTGAGCCGCTTGCCCGCGGCAATCATGACGAGGGCCTTGCCGATGCGCGACTGGCGTGTCTCCGCCTTCCTCGCCTCCAGGATCCAGGAGACGTACTCCTTACGGTTCGAATAGGACATGCGCTCGAAGCCCGAGCGTGCTGCGGCGTCCTTCTTCAGCGCTGCCTCGAGGTCCTCCGGGACCTCCAGCTCGCGCGGTGCGGTGTCCGGCTCCATCACCACACGGAGCGTGTCACCGGCGTCCGCACCCGCTTCCT
>JAKEEX010000476.1 GCA_022616315.1 Myxococcaceae bacterium | reverse complement strand
TGCCGATTCCGTGACTGCTCCCACGGGACGGAACCGGGTTGTGCCGTGCGTCGGGCGGTGGAAGTGGGACTGCTTCCGGACGTGCGGCTGCGCAGCTTCACGAAGCTCCAGCGCGAGCTCGCGCACGTCCGCCGTGACGTCGACGCAGCTGCGCGGCGCGAGCATCGTCGTCACGAGCGCATCCTCACCCTCGCGGCGAGGCATCACATCCGCGCGAAGCGCCGCTGAGCCCCTGCCCCCCGTCGGGGAGTCAACTCCGGTGGGCCGCGACGTCCCCTTCGTCCGGCCTGGCCGACCTCCGACCCGAGGGGTGTTGCAAAAACCGACCGGTCGTTCTAGTCCATGGGCCATGAAGAAGGGCGAGGCCACCCAGAAGAGCATCCTCGAGGAAGCCCTGCGCCAGGCGAGCACCGTCGGGCTGGAGGGACTGACGCTCGGGGTGCTCGCGGAGCGGCTGGAGCTGTCCAAGAGCGGACTCTTCGCCCACTTCAAGTCCAAGGAGGCCCTGCAGCTCGCGGTGCTGCAGGCGGCGGTGGAGCACTTCATCGCGGAGGTCGTTGCGCCGGCGCTCTCGCAGCCGAGGGGGGAGCCGCGGGTGCGCGCCCTGTGCGAGGGGTGGCTTCGCTGGGAGAAGTCCCGGCGGATGCCCGGCGGCTGCATCTTCGTCAACGCGGCGGTGGAGTTCGATGACCGCCCCGGCCCCGTGCGCGACGCGCTCGTGCAGAGCCAGGAGGACTGGCTCGACACCATCGCCCGCGCCGCGCAGATTGCCGTCGCCGAGGGGCACTTCCGCCCGGACCTGGACACGGAGCAGTTCGCCAACGATCTCCAGGGCATCTTCCTCAACCACCACCACGCCAGCCGACTGAGGAGGGACGCGCGCGCCGAGCTCATCACCCGCCGCTCCGTCGAGTCTCTCCTCACACGCTCCCGGCGCACGCACTGACCCGAGCCACCGGAGGTCCACACCATGCCTGACGTCCCTTCCGCACGCCCCAAAAAAAGACCGACCGGTCGTTCTCAATCCACCCTCCTCTTCCTCGTGCGCGCGGGGTTCGGCGTCCTGCAGCGGCTCGCGCCCCCGGTGGCGGTGGGGCTCGTGCGGTCCCTGTGGCTCACGCCCGGGAAGCTCGCGCTGAAGGAGTCGGAGGCCTCCGCCCTGGAGCGGGGCCGCGGCTTCCAGGTGCCCTTCGACGAAGGGGCGCTTTGGGCGTGGAGCTGGGGGCGTGGCCCGACGGTGCTCCTGGCGCATGGCTGGGCGGGGTGCGCGGGGCAGATGACACCGCTCGCGGATGCACTGGTGGCGGCGGGCTTCCGCGCGGTGGCGCTCGACATGCCGGCGCACGGCGCCTCCGGCGGGAAGCGCACCCACGGTGTGCAGATGGCGAGGGCCCTGCTCGCGCTCGCGGAGGTGACGGGGCCGGTGCACTCCCTGGTGGCCCACTCCTTCGGCGCGGTGGCGGCAACCCTCGCCCTGGAGCGCGGCCTCCGAGCCGAGCGCGTGGTGTACATCGGCGCTCCCAGCGGGTTCGGCGCCTTCGCGGAGAGGTTCTGCCGCACCCTGGGCCTCACCCCCGCGCTGTTCGCGCGCTTCCGCGTCGAGCTGGAGGCCTCCATCGGCGTGCCCTGGCACGACGCGGAGCCCCGGTCGCTCGCTCCACGCATGACGGCGCCGCTCCTCGTGGTGCACGACCGCGAGGACCGGGAGGTGGAACTGGCGGAGGGGGAGGCGCTCGCCCGTGCCTGGCCCGGGGCACGGCTGGAGGTGACCCAGGGGCTCGGGCACAACCGCATCCTCCGCGAGCCCACGGTGCATGCGCGCGTCGTCGCGTTCCTGAAGGCGGGCGCCCCGGAGGCGGAGCTTCCTGCGTGGGCGCAGAGGCCTGCCTTCGCGCCCGTCGCGGAGCTTCGGCGCTGAGCGGCCACCCGCGCGGCCTGTCCTGCGGGCCTCCCCCGAAATCGCGCTCGGAGGCCCCACGGGCCTCACGTTCCGCCCCTCCCCATCCGGGAGTTGACACCCCGACAACACGGTGGGAAGCCGCTGTCTCATGAGCGACGGTGGACTTCCCGTGAGTGTCGAGGTGACCAGGCCCGACGGCAGCGTCGAGCGCGTGCGCGTGGGCACGGCCCACCGCAACGGTGACGGCTTCATCCTGCGCCTGGGCGAGCTGAGCATCGGCGCGGCACCCGCCGAGCGCGGTGCGGCGGCTCCGGCGCAGCGGCGCAGCGCACCGGCCGGTGGAGGCGGAGCAGAGGCCGTCTTCCCTCCGTATGGACGCAGCAAGGGCATGCCCATCCGCGGTGCCAGCCAGCAGGACCTCGAGTTCTACGCCAGCGGCGCGCGTCGCTCGCTGAATGACCCCTCCAAGTCCCGCTGGCACGACAAGGAGCGGGCGCTGCTCGCGGCCATCGAGGCGGAGATGGCGCGCCAGGGCCTCGGCGGGGGCGGGGGCGGCGGAGAGTCCGAAGAGCCGCCCTTCCCGAGCGACGAGGACATCCCCTTCTAGCGATGCAGCGGTGAGCCGAGCTCCCCCAGCAAGCTGCGCTTCTCCTCGTCCAGGAGCTGCAGCACCGAGGGAGGTGCGGCCTCCTGCGTCAGGAGGCGGTCGATCTGCCGGAGCCGCTCCTCCACCCGCACCCGCACGGGACGCCCCCTCGCCTTCGGGGCGACGTGGGAGCTCGAGGCGGCGAGAGCAGTGGATTCCATGGGCAGGAGCCTCCGGACGCCAGCAGCAGCGAGGACCGGACCAGTCTCCCCTTGAATGTGCCCGGCGCGTCACGCGCGCAGGCCTTTGTGCATGGCGGTGCCGCTCAGTGGACATGCCACCGGTCCGCGCGTCTACTCACGTCCATCAGCAAACAGACGGGGTGAACGGTGCCCGTCAGAACACGGGCGTCCGCCCGCCGGTGGCGCGTCGCACGATCCAGCCCAGGGAGAGCACCACTGCGGCCACGAGCAGCAGGTGGATGAGGGAGCCCGTCACCCCCAGGGCCAGCACGGCCACCAGCCAGACGACGAAGAGCAGGCCCGCCAGGTAGAGCAGCCCGTTCATGCAGACCCTCCTTGCCCCCTCAACGTGGAGGGGGAGCGCGGAGGGTGCAAGGCGACTCGGGACACCCGCTCCGGGGCAGCGCCTCCTTCCGAGTCAGCCCAGGAGCAGCTTCTCGAGGAGCGCCTTCTGGACGTGCATCCGGTTCTCCGCCTCGTCCCACACCGCGGACCTGGGGCCGTCGATGACGGCGTCCGTGATCTCCTCACCCCGGTGCGCAGGCAGGCAGTGCAGGACGATGGCGTCGCCCGAGGCGCGCGAGAGCAGCGCCTCGTTCAGCTGGTAGGGCCCGAGCGCTCCTCTGCGCCGGTCCGCCTCGGCCTCGTGGCCCATGGACGTCCAGGTGTCCGTCACGACGACGTGGGCGCCCGCCACCGCCTCCTCTGCGCCCTCCATCACGCGCACGTGCTGGCGCAGGGGCTCGAGCTCGCTCGCGGGAGGGGTGTAGCCCCGCGGTGCCCCCACCGTCAGCGTGAAGCCGAAGAGGCGGGCCGCCTCCATCCACGAGCGGGCCATGTTGCACGCGCCGTCCCCGACGAAGGCCACCCGCTTTCCCGCAATGGTGCCCAGACGCTCCTCCACGGTGAGCAGGTCCGCGAGCAACTGCACCGGGTGGCCACCCTCGGACAGCCCATTGATGACGGGCACGCGGGAGGTGCGGGCGAAGGCCATGAGGCGGTCATCCCCGAAGGTGCGCAGCATGATGACGTCCGCGTAGCGGCTCACCACGCGCGCCGTGTCCTCGATGGTCTCCCCGCGCGCCAGCTGGCTGTCCGCGGCGCCGAGCGACGTGACGGTTCCGCCCAGCCCCAGCATGGCCGCCTCGAAGGAGAGGCGGGTGCGGGTGGAGGCCTTCTCGAAGACGCACACCAGGTGGCGGCCCGCGAGCGTCACCTCGTGACGCCCCGCCCTCCTCCCCTCCTTCAGCATCCGCGCGCGGGCGAACAGCTCCTGCGTCTCGGGGAGCGACAGGTCCGACAGGCGCAAGTAATCACGCTTCACAGCGGTGCCTCCTTCAGCTTGGAAAACAGTCCCTCGAGCGTCGGCACCCGCTGCGCCGCGTCCCGCGCCTCGACGGCGAATCGCTTCAGCTGCGCCACCTGCGCCGCCACCGACGAGGGGCCCGTGCCACCGGCGTTGGCCTTGCGCTCCACGCTGCGGCGCACGTCCGCCGCCTTCAGCACCTCCGCGTCGAAGGCCGGGTGGACGCCCTGCGCGAGCTCGAGCGTCACCTTCGCCAGCGGAAGGCGCGCCTCCTGGAGGCGGCGCACCAGGGTGCCCACGGCCTTGTAGGCGGTGCGGAAGGGCACGCCCTTCATGGCCAGCGCCTCGGCCACGTCCGTGGCCTGGGTGTAGTCCCCCTCGAGCGCGGCGTGCATGCGCTCCGCGTTGAAGCGCACGTTGCCGAGCCCGAGCTTCAGCATGCCGAGCACGTCACAGAGGAGCGGGCCCGTCTCCAGCAGGGGCTGGCGGTCCTCCTGCAGGTCCCGGTTGTAGCCACCGGGCAGCCCCTTGAGCGTGACGAGCAGACCGGTGAGGTTGCCCACGGCCCGTCCCGTCTTCCCGCGGATGAGCTCGAAGACGTCCGGGTTGCGCTTCTGCGGCATCATGCTGGAGCCGCAGGCGATGGTGCCCTCCAGCGTGACGAAGCCGAACTCGCTCGTGGAGAAGTCCACCATGTCGGTGGCCACGCGGCCCGTGTGCAGGAGGCAGCGCGCGGTGGCGTACGCGAAGTCGAGCGCGAAGTCGCGATCGCCCACGGTGTCCATGCCGTTAAGCGTGAGGCGCGAGAAGCCGAGCAGCTCGCGCGTCACCTCGCGGTCGATGGGCAGGCTCGTGCCCCCGACCGCGCCCACGCCGAGCGGCAGCGCGTCCGTCTGGGACAGGACGAAGCGCAGCGCCTCCACGTCCCGCGCGAACGCCGCCGCCCACGCGCACAGCGTGTAGCCGAGCGACACCGGCTGGGCGCGCTGGCGGTGCGTGTAGCTCGGCAGGACGAGGTGGCCCTCCGTCTCCGCGCGCGTGGCGAGCGCCTCCACCAGCTCCGCGAGCTGGCCGAGTGCTCGGGAGGCCTGGGCGCGCACGTGCAGGCGCAGGTCCAGCGCCACCTGGTCATTGCGGCTGCGCGCGGTGTGAAGGAGGCCCGCCGTCTCGCCCAGCGCCTGGGTGAGGTGGGCCTCCACCGCCATGTGGACGTCCTCCTCCGCGGGCAGCTCGAGGCCTCCGGCCACCGCCTGCTCGAAGAGAGACACGAGGTGCTCGCGGATGCGGGAAGCGTCCGCCTTCGGGACGATGCCGCGGCGGGCGAGCATGGTGAGGTGCGCGAGGCTCCCCACGAGGTCCTCGCGCAACAGGCGCGAGTCCAGGCTCAAGGAGCTCGAGAAGGCCAGCACCTCGGGCAAGAGCCCCGTGGCGCCGGCGGCGTCCGTCTTTGCGAGCATCAGCTGCCCTCACCCTTTCCGAAGAGCCCCTTCAACCGCTTCCCCAGCGCGCGGGTGGGGCGGCCGCGCGCGGGTGCCACGAAGATGGTGTCGTCCCCGGCGAGGCTGCCCAGCACGTCCGGGAGCCTCGCGTTGTCCAGCGCGAGCGCGACCGCACCCGCAGCGCCCGGACGCGTGCGCACCACCACGAGCAGCTCGTTGTCGTCCACCTCGAGCACCAGCTCGCCGAGGGACGCCAGGCGCTCCTCGCCCGGTGGGGGTGGAGCCGTCTCCAGCGCGTACACCGTGCCGCCCGAGGGCAGGCTCACGCGCATGGCCCCGAGCGAGGCGAGGTCCCGGCTGAGGGTGGCCTGGGTGACGTCGTAGCCCTCGCGCGCGAGCAGCTCTCCCAGCTCCTCCTGGGTGGAGACGGTGCGGGTGCGCAGCAGCCTGCGGATGGCCTCCTGGCGGCCGCTCTTCATGTCCCTCATGCGGCCTCCGGCGGTGCGCCGCGCCCCGGGACCACCAGCGTGCCCACGCCGCGGTCGGTGAAGAGCTCGGCGATGAGGCTGTGCGGCATCCGGCCGTCGATGATGTGGGCCTTCTCCACGCCGCCCGCCAGCGCGTGCAGCACTGTGCGGGCCTTGGAGAGCATGCCGCCGGTGATGCCGCCGTGCTCGAGCCGCTCGGTGAGCTGGGCCGCGGTGAGGTCCGTCACGAGCTGCTCGCCCTCGAGGATTCCGGGCACGTTGGTGAGAAAGATGAGCTTGCTCGCACCGACCACCCTCGCCACCTCCGCGGCCACCGCGTCCCCGGCGAGGGGATAGCTCTGCCCATCCTCACCGATGCCCACCGGCGAGATGACGGGGACGTAGTCCTGGGCGAGCAGCATCTCCAGGAAGTCCCTGTGGACGCGCACCAGCTCGCCCACGTGGCCGTTCGCGTCCGTCCGGCGCCGCGCCCTGAGCAGCGCGCCGTCCTTGCCGGAGACACCCACCGCGTGGTGCCCCACCCGGTTGAGGAGGGTGACGAGCTCCGTGTTGACGCTGCCGGTGAGGACCATCTCCATCACCCGTGCGTCCTCCACGCTGCCCACGTGGACGCCGCCGTCCTGCCGCTCCTCCGCCGAGCCGCCGTGCTTCTCCAGCGCCCGCCGCAGCTCCTCTCCGCCGCCGTGCACGACGATGGGGCGCATGCCCGCGCTGCGCAGCAGCTCGATGTCACGGCAGAAGGACTCCTTCAGGGACTGCTTCACCATGGCCGCGCCGCCGTACTTGATGACGCAGCGCTTGCCGCTGAAGCGGGAGATGTAGCTGAGCGCCTCCACGAGCAGGGAGGTCTTGAAGGCGGGGCTGTACTTGGCGAGCCGGTCGTCCCGGGACACGCGCCCGTCCGCGGAGGCGACCAGGAGCGACGTGTAGTCCGCGTTCAGCTTGACGTAGTCGTAGGAGAGGTCACACCCCCACGCCACCGCGTTGCCGGTGCCGGCGCGCAGCTCCACCTCCACCACCACCTCCGGGGCGCGCATGCGCGAGCGCAGGGCCTCGGTGTCGAGCGCCTGGGGCACCGTGTCGTACACGGTGACGCCCTGGATGCGCACGCAGGCACGGTGCGGGTCCACGGGGTACCCCTGCGTTCCCGCGCGTGCGCCGATGGTGGCCAGCACCCGCCCCCAGTTCGGGTCCGCGCCGAAGACCGCGGCCTTCACCAGGTTGGAGCAGGCCACCGCGCGCGCGAGCTCCCGCGCCACCTCCTCGTCCGGGGCGCCCGTGACGCGCACCTCGAGCAGCTTCGTGGCACCCTCGCCGTCCGCGGCCACCTGGCGCGCCAGCTCCTGACAGAGCGAGGCGAGCGCTGCGGCGAACGCCCGGGCCTCCTCTCCGGGGCCCTCGATGGGCGCGTTGCCGGCCTGGCCGTTGGCGAGCGCGAGCACCGCGTCGTTGGTGCTCATGTCCCCGTCCACGGAGAGGCTGTTGAAGGAGCCGCCCATGGCGTCCCGCAATGCCTGCGCGAGCACCGCCGGTCGGATGGCGCAGTCCGTGACGACCACCGCCAGCACCGTGGCGAGCGCCGGGTGCACCATGCCGCTGCCCTTGGCAATCGCGGCCAACGTCACCTCGCGGCCGCCGAGGGTGAGGGTGCGGCTGGCGAGCTTGCGCTTCGTGTCGGTGGTGAGGATGGCCTCCGCGGCCGCATCCGGCTCCTCGCGCAGGGAGGACTTGAGCTGCGGCAGGGCCTGGACGAGCCGCTCGAGAGGGAGCCGCTGCCCGATGATGCCCGTGGAGAGGCTGAGGACCGCCTCCTGGGGAAGCCCGAGCTCCCGTCCCAGCGCCGCGTGGAGCGTGCGCACGTCCTCGCGCCCCGCCTCACCCGTGAGGGCGTTGGCGATGCCCGAGTTGACGAGCACCGCGCGCACCCCCTCGCAGGGCAGCCGCCCCTCCGCCTCGAGCAGCGGCGCCGCGCGGGCGAGGTTGCGGGTGAAGCAGCCCGCAGCCACGCACGGGACGTCGCTCAGCACGAGCGCCAGGTCCTTGCGCTGCGCCTTCACGCCCGAGTGGACGCCGGCGTAGCGGAAGCCGCGCGGAAGCCTCACGGAACGAAGCCCTTCAGGTGGGCGAGGCCCAGGGCCTCCTCCCACCCCATGACGAGGTTGAGGTTCTGCACCGCCTGGCCCGCGGCGCCCTTCACCAGGTTGTCGATGGCGGACATCACCACCACCCTCCCCGGGTCCATCCCGCTTGCGTCCGCGGCCACACCCACGACGCACCGGTTGGTGCCCACCACGCCTTTCAGCCCCACCGCCTCCGGGGAGGGGGCCAGGGAGACGAAGGGGGATGCTGCATAAACATTCGCGTATGCAGCCTTGAGGTCCCCCTCCGTGGCGCCCGGGGCGAGCCGTGCGTAGGCCGTGCTGAGGATGCCGCGCTTGAGGGGGAGCAGGTGGGCGGTGAAAGTGACGGGCACCGCGCGCCCCGCCATGCGCGCGAGCGTCTGGGCAATCTCCGGAGTGTGCTGGTGCTTGAGGACGCGGTAGGCGCGGAAGTCCTCGTTCACCTCGGTGAAGCTCATCTCCTCGCTGCCCTTGCGCCCCGCACCCGTGGTGCCGCTGGCGGCGTCCACGACGAGGGAGCCCGCCTCCAGCACCCCGCCTTCAGGAGGGGTGCGAGCGCCAGCGCGGCCGCGGTGGCGTAGCAGCCCGGGTTGGCCACGAGGGTGGCGCCCCGCACCTCCTCACGGAAGAGCTCGGGGATGCCGTAGACGGCGGACTTCAGGAGGTGCGTTGCCGGGTGGGTGAAGCCATAGAAGCCGGGGTAGGCCCCCGAGTCCTTCAGCCGGAAGGCGCCGGAGAGGTCCACCACCTTCACACCGGCTGCGAGGAGCCCCGGGACGAGCTCGAGCGACACCTCCGCCGGCGTGGCGAGCAGCACCGCCGCACAGCGCCGCGCGAGGGACACGCTCTCCTCGAGCGGTGCA
Organism: Myxococcaceae bacterium; assembly: GCA_022616315.1. GTDB lineage: Bacteria > Myxococcota > Myxococcia > Myxococcales > Myxococcaceae > JAKEEX01. Next base: position 10,015 of record JAKEEX010000476.1, on the reverse strand, counting down.
TAGGTGAGCGCGCCCACGCTGCTGCCCCACCCGAGGCGCCGGGCCACCGTGTCCCCCGCCCACCGCTCGCTCGTGAGGAGGGCCAGCTCCACCTGGGGGTGGTCCGCGAGCAGCCGCGTGGCCTCGATGCCCGCGTACCCTGAAGCTCCGATGATTCCGACCGGTGTCCGTCCCATGGCGTGCATATCTATGCAGTGTGTGCATGAACATGCAAGGGGCGAGTTCTCATCCGGCCGGCCCCACGTCCACGTCCACGTCCACGTCCACGTCCATGTCGGACGTCAGGCGGGCGCTGCGCCGTGGCTGTGGATGGGGGCGTGGGCCGGCAGGTGGAAGCGCCCGATGAGGGGCATGTGGTCGGACAGGCCGTGGAAGTGGCTGCGCTCGTCCCCGAAGGGGTAGGTGTCCGAGAGGTCGTCCCACTCCAGCCCGCCGCCGTAGAACAGGTGGTCGATGTGCATGCGCAGGCGGGTGAAGCCCGCGGTGGGGAAGCGGCGGGGTGAGGCGGGGTCCAGCTGCCCCATGCGCTGCTGGGCGCTGGCGAAGCTTCCCTCCTCGCAGAGGTAGCGGAAGACCGGCGAGAAGGGCGCGGAGTTGAAGTCCCCGCAGACGATGAACGGCTCGCCCGCGGAGTACTTCTGGACGAAGCCCGCGAGCAGCTTCGCCTCGCTGAGCTGGTTGCGGCCGAAGCCCATCTTGTCCCGCTGCGACCAGAACTCGCGCGCGAAGGGGGTGGGCAGGGACAGGTGGGTGTTGAAGATGTGGAGGTGGCGTCCCCGCGCGTCCCTCAGGCGCAGGTGGGCGCAGATGCGCGTCTGCTTGTGCTCGCGCATGGCCTCCACGTGGTGGTGGGTGATGCGCATGGGCGCCGCGCTGTTGTGGCTGTCCACCGTCAGGCGCTGCGTGTTGACCAGCACCGCGAGCCCCGTCGTGTACAGGTTGACGGTGCGCACCCGGTAGGCGTGCGCGGGGTAGTAGAGGGCGACGTAGGGCATGAAGAGCCCGGCCTCCTTGAACATCTCCTCCATGCGGCCCATGAAGGCCTGGAGCTGGTTCTCCCCCTCCACAGCACCGCGGTGGGCGACCCGGCTCCTCAAGGACGTGGTCTCCACCTCCTGGAGGCAGATGACGTCCGGCAGCGGCTTGAGCTGCGCGATGGCGGCCGCTACACGGCGCTTGGGGCCGAGCGTGCTCGCGAGCCCACGCAGGGCATGGCCGAAGTAGCGGACGTTGTAGCTGACGATGCGCAACGTATCGCTCGAAGACACGTCCCTCATCTCAGCAGAGGGGCGGCGCCTCGCGCGACTGCGCCGTGCATCCAGCGTCGTCTCCCCGGCCAATGGTGACCCTCCCGGCGAACGTATCGGCGTCAGGAGGTGGACGCACGGGCGGGCCTGGCTGGCAGGCCCGCTGGGTGAGGGGCCAGGCTGGCACCCGACGTGGGCTGGCCCCGGGGCGCTCGGGTGGCGCCTCGAGGGCCCGGCTCGGTGAGGAGCCGGCGGAAGGAGCAGGCCCGGGGCTAGAGCCGCGTCACCACAGCTTCACGCGCTTGTCCGCCGGCAGCCACGCGCCGTCGGTCTCCTTCACGCCGAACGCGTGGTGGAACTCCGGCATGTTCCGCACCACGCCGTTGACGCGGTACTCGCCGGGCGAGTGCGGGTTGGTGAGGAGGAGCTGGCGGAGGGCGTCGTCCCGGTAGAGGCCGCGCCAGATCTGCGCCCAGCCGAAGAAGAAGCGCTGGTCGCCCGTGAAGCCCTCCATCACCGGGGCCTCCTTGCCACCGAGCGACACCTTGTAGGCCTTGTACGCCACGGTCAGGCCGCTCAGGTCTCCGATGTTCTCGCCCAGCGTGAGCTTGCCGTTGACGGACATGCCGGACAGCGGACTGAAGGCGCTGTACTGGTCGGCGAGCATGCCGGTGCGCTTCTGGAACGCGGCCTTGTCCTCCGCCGTCCACCAGTCGCGCAGGTTGCCGTCCCCGTCCGAGCGGCTGCCCTGGTCGTCGAAGCCGTGGGAGATCTCGTGCCCGATGACGCCGCCGATGGCGCCGTAGTTCACCGCGTCGTCCGCCTGCGGGTCGAAGAACGGCGGCTGGAGGATGGCCGCGGGGAAGACGATCTCGTTCATCGTGGAGCTGTAGTACGCGTTCACCCTCTGCGGCGTCATGCCCCACTCGGTCCGGTCGATGGGCTTGCCGAGCTTGGCCACGTTCCGCTGGAGCTCGAACGCGGTCGCGCGGCGCAGGTTGCCCATGAGGTCACCCCGGCGGATGTCCAGCGCGGAGTAGTCCCTCCACTTGTCCGGGTAGCCGATCTTCACGTTGAACTTCGCGAGCTTCGCCTGGGCCTGGACCTTCGTCTCCGGGCTCATCCACTCGAGCTGCTCGATGCCCTGCCTGAAGGCCACGCGCAGGTTGTCCACGAGCTCCTTCATGCGCTTCTTGGACTCGGGGCTGAAGTGGCGCTCCACGTAGAGCCGGCCCACCACCTCGCCGAGCGCGCCGTCCACCGCGGCCACACCGCGCTTCCACCGCGGCCTGTTCTCCTGGAGGCCCTGCAGCGTCTTGCCACGGAAGGCGAAGTGCGCCTCCTCGAAGGGGGGGCTGAGGTTGGGCGCCACGGTGTCGAGCACCTTGAAGGTGAGGTACTGCCTGAGCACGGGCAGCGGTGTCTGTGCGAGCACCGTGTCCATCGCCTGGAGATAGTCCGGCTGCCGGACGACGACGCCCGGGCTCTTCTGCATGCCCGCGGCCGCGACGAAGCGCGCCCAGTCGAAGCCGGGCGTGAGCTGGGCGAGCTCGGCCACGGTCTTCTTGTTGTAGGTGGCCTCGCGGTCCCGGTTCTTCACGCGGTCCCAGTGCTTCTCCGCGAGCTTCGTCTCGAGGGCGAGGATGGCCGCGGCGGCCTCCTTCGGCTGCTCCTCACCGCCCAGCCGGAGCAGCGTCTCCACGTACGTCAGGTACGCGGCACGCACCTCCTCGAAGCGGGCCTCGGGCTTGAAGTAGTAGTCCCGGTCCGGCAGGCCGAGCCCGGCCTGGTTGACGTAGACGACGTACTGGTCCGCCTTCTTCGCGTCCTGGCTGACGGACGCGACGAACGGCGGCGCGACGCCCATCTTCAGCAGCGCGGCGAAGAGCTCCGGCAGCTGCTTCCGGTCCTTCAGCGCGGCAATCCGCTTGAGGTCCGCGCGCACCGGCTTCAACCCGAGCGCCTGGATGCGCGCGGTGTCCATGAAGCTGAGGTAGAGGTCCCCCACCTTCTGCGCGTCCGTGCCCTGCTTCCTGCGCGGGTTGGTGGCGGCCTCCTCGATGATGTCCCGCAGCGCGGCCTCGCTCTTGTCGGCCAGCTCGATGAAGGTGCCGTACCGCTCACGGTCCGCCGGGATGGGCGTGGACTTCAGCCAGGTGCCGTTGACGTACCGGTAGAAGTCGTCCTGCGGGCGGATGCTCGCGTCGATCGCCCTCGTGTCGAAGCCCGGCGTTCGGGCACGCGCGGCCTGGACGGAGGGGGTGGACGTGGACTCCGCGGCGCTGGCGATGACTCCACACAGGAGGAAGGTGCCGAGCGAGAGGGAGGCCCAGGAGTGGGGGCGGCGGGTCTGAGTTGGAGTCATAGGGGGTCGGTGCGGAGGTGCTCCGGAGGACACCCCATGGTGGCCGACGTTGCAGCCGGCGTTCAACCCGGAGGGGGTCAGAGCATGGGGAGCTCCGCCTCGGGCCCCACGGCGAAGGCGGCATCGATGTGTACCAGTTCCTCCCGCGTGAGCTTCACCCTCGCGGCCCCCGCGTTGTCCTCCACGTGCGGCACACGCGCCGCCTTGGGGATGGCGAAGAGCGACGGCCGGCGCGTGAGGAACGCGAGCGCCACCTGGCGGGGCGACGCTCCGTGGACGCGGGCCACCTCCGTCAGCACGCGGCCTCCGTGCGAGGAGGCATGTGGGAAGCGGCCCGACCCGAAGGGGCTGTAGCCCACCACCGCCACGCGGTGCTCCTCACACCACGGCAGGACGCGGCGCTCGATGGTGCGCTCCTGAAGGTGGTAGAGCACCTGGTTGCAGGCGATGCGTCCCTCGCCGGCAAGCGCGAGCGCCTCCTCCAGCTCGTCCACGTCGAAGTTGCTCACGCCCCAGCTGCGCACCTTGCCCTGCTCCACCAGCGTCTCGAACGCGCGCACGGTCTCCGAGAGCGGGTGCGGCCCCGGCCAGTGGAGGAGGTAGCAGTCGAGGCGGTCCGTGCGGAGGTGGCGCATGGAGCGCTCGCAGGCGCGCAGCGTGCCTTCGAACGTGGCGTTCGAGGGCATCACCTTGGAGACGAGGAAGACCTCGTCGCGGCGGCCGGCGATGGCCTCGCCCACCAGCTCCTCCACCGCGCCGTGGCCGTAGATCTCCGCGGTGTCCACGTGGGTGAGCCCGAGGTCCAGGCCTCGCCGCAGTGCTCGGATGGCCTCGGTGCGCGCGTCGCCCTCCATCTGCCAGGTGCCCTGCCCCAGCACCGGGACCTTCCAGCCCGTGGGACCCCACACGTGCGCGGACATGGTGCGCCTCCTCGCTGCCCTCCATTGTGCGTCCGGTACGGCCCCGATGCAGGGCGTGGAGGTGGGCGCGGGTGTGCGTGCGCCCGCCTGGAAAGGCCTCGTGGGGTGCGGTAGACGGACCGGGGAGCCTGAACATGAGCTTGAGCCTCGTCCTCGCTGTGGTCGCCCTGGCGGCCTCCTTGTTGCTGTTGTTCCAGTTCAACGACCGCCTGCTGCCCGGCATCGCCCTCGTCGTGAGCGGCGTGGAGGTCATGATGCGGTTGAATGTCCTCCGGCTCGATTTGCGGGGACTGCCGCTCGGGCTCGTGCTCGCCGCGGCGCTCGCGGTGGTGGGTGCGGTGATGTACTTCCGCGTCAACGCGAAGACCTCGACCGCGGCGGCCACCTGCGTGGTGCTGGTGGGGGCGGTGCAGCTCCTGGGGGCGCTGCGCGTGCTCAGCTGAGGGGCCGGCGGGCCACCTTCCCCTCACCCTGTCCCTCTCCCAGGGGGAGAGGGAACACTGCTCGCAGGTGGAGGAAGGAATCGGAGTGCCTCGCTGGCGCGTGACGTGCATTAGAAGCCGGGCATGACCCCAGCAGCCGCCCCGGAGCCCGTCCCACCTGCGCCTCTGCGGACGCTCGTCGTCGATGACGAGCGGAACATCCGCACCAGCCTGCGCATGTGCCTGGAGGGGCTGGACTGCCAGGTGGCGGAGGCGGCCACGCCCGAGGCTGCGCTCGCGGCCCTCCGGCAGGGTCCGGTGGAGCTGGCCTTCGTGGACCTGCGGCTCGGCACGGCGAGCGGCCTGGAGCTCCTTCCGCGCCTGCTGGCGGAGGACCCCGCGCTGGACGTGGTGCTCATCACCGCCTACGCCACCTTCGATGGGGCCGTGGAGGCCATTCGGCGCGGCGCGCGGGACTTCCTCCCCAAGCCCTTCACGCCGGCGCAGATTCGCCACGTGGTGGACCGCACCCGCGAGCACCGCGCGCTGCGCAGCCGCCTGGGCGAGCTCGAGCAGCAGCTCGCGGAGCTGGCACCCGAGGCCATCCTCGAGACGTCCTCGCCCGCGATGCACGCAGCCCTCACGCTCCTCTCCCGGGCGGCCACCTCGGATGTGGCGGTGCTGATGCGCGGGGAGAGCGGCACCGGCAAGGGGGTCCTGGCGCGCACGCTGCACTCGCTGAGCGCGCGGCGCCTCCGCCCCTTCGTCACGGTCAACTGCCCCACCCTCTCCGAGCAGCTGCTCGCGAGCGAGCTGTTCGGCCACGCGCGCGGCGCCTTCACCGGTGCGGTGCGCGACCAGCCCGGGCGCGTGGAGCAGGCCGAGGGCGGGACGCTGTTCCTCGACGAGATCGCGGAGATGAGCCCCGCGCTGCAGGCGCAGCTGCTGCGCTTCCTGCAGGACAAGCAGTTCGAGCGGCTGGGCGAAGGCAAGACGCGCCGCGCGGACGTGCGGGTGGTTGCGGCCACCAACCGCGACCTGGAGAAGGAGGTGGCCGAGGGCCGCTTCCGCGAGGACCTGCTCTACCGCCTCAACGTCTTCGAGGTGAAGCTGCCCTCCCTGCGCGAGCGGCGTGAGGACATCCTCCCGCTGGCCCAGCGCTTCCTCGCCTTCTTCGCGCGTGACAGCCAGCGCGTGCCGCCGGAGCTCAGCCCCGCAACCGAGGCGATGTTGCAGGCCTACCCGTGGCCGGGCAACGTGCGCGAGCTGCGCAACGCCCTCGAGCGGGCCCTCATCGTCTGGCCCATCCGCATCCTCGAGCCGCAGGCCTTCCCCGACCGCATCACCGGGGCCACGGGAGCGACGGTGACGCTCGGCGGCGTGCACACGCTGGAAGAGGTCGAGCGCGAGCACATCCTGCGTGTGCTGGCCCGCGCGCCCACCCTGGAGGAGGCCGCGCGCATCCTCGGCATCGACGCGTCCACCCTCTGGCGCAGGCGCAAGAGGTACGAGTCGGGCGCCTGAGGCACAGCCTCCGACACCAGCACCCAACACACACAGCGTGGGCGTTTCAATCCGCAGGCATCACGACCCCGCCTTCTTGCACCCTGCAATGCTCACCGCCGACGACGAACCGGCGGCGTCTCTGAGCGGACCGGGCACGGGGTGGCACGGGCCTTGCGCTCGGGGCTCCCGTGCCGACGTCCCTTCCAACCACCCCACGCCAGCCCGAGCGCGAGCAGCGGCCCTTCGTGGGTCCGGCCCTGCTGCAGCAGCTCGGGGTGTGGGCGATCATCGGAACGGCGCTGGTGCTGCTCTTCGGTGACCGCTGGCGCACCCGGCCCAGCCTGGTGCACCTGTCCGAGGACACGCGGCGCGCTCTCTACGAGGCTCGGATGGAGGCCTTCCGGCTCCAGTGCATCCCTCTTCAGGACGCGCTGGCGTCCGCCTGCCGCCACGACGCGGACCTCCTGCGCCACCTTCCCGAGTGCGACGACGCCTGCCGCACGCTCCTCACCCACTCCGCGCGCACAGCGATCCGCTGACCGCCCTCAGCCACCATGACGACGAAGCGCTATACCCGGCAGACTCACTTCGACTTCATCGGCAAGCGCAAGCTCGCCCTCTTCATCTCCACCCTCCTCAACCTGGGCATCCTGCTGACGCTCGCCCTCGTGGGCTTCCGCTACGGCGTGGACTTCGCCGGCGGCACGGTGGTGGAGGTGAAGTTCAACCACTCCGTCACGCCCGAGGAGGTGCGCCAGCGCGTCGAGAAGGCGGGGCTGCGGGACGTGGTGGTGCAGCGCATCGGCGGTCGGGACGACAACACCTTCATGGTGCAGCTGGGCGGGACCACCCAGCTGACGGAGGAGGCCGCAGCCGCGGCGCGGGGGACGGTGGAGCAGCTGGCAAAGGCCCAGGGCACGCCGCTCGTGGGCTAGCGTCCCGACTTCACCAACGGCCTGGTGTCGGTCCGCTTCGAGCGCCCGCTCTCCGACCCCGCCGCGCTGAAGGAGGACTTCGAGCGGCAGGGCGTGGGGGTGCGCGAGGTGCGCTCCCTGGGCGAGTCCGGCAGCGGCGGCTTCGAGTACCAGGTGGTGGCGGGCAGCATGGCGGAGCGCGCGCAGGCCGCGCTCGCCGCGGGCCTGTCCGCGCCGGACTTCGAGACGCGCCGCGTGGACTACGTGGGCCCCCAGGTGGGGAAGCAGCTGCGCAACAAGGCGGTGGTGGCGGTGCTGCTCGCGATGGTGGCCATCCTCTGCTACGTGGCGTTCCGCTTCGACTTCCGCTTCGCCCCGGGCGCCATCGTCGCCATGGTGCACGACACCATCATGGTGGCGGGCTACTACCTCCTCTTCCAGCGGGAGTTCACGCTCACCGCGGTGGCCGCGCTGCTCACCATCGTGGGCTACTCCATCAACGACAAGGTGGTCATCTTCGACCGCGTGCGCGAGGAGATGGTCAAGCACCGGGGCAAGCCTCTCGCGGACATCATCAACATCGCGGTGAACGCCACGCTCTCGCGCACGCTCCTCACCGGCGGCATCGCCACGCTGTCGCTGGTGGGACTGCTCGTCATGGGCGTGGGGGACCTGTTCGACTTCGCGGTCGCCATGGTCGTGGGCATCGTCGTGGGCACCTACTCCTCCATCTACATCGCCAGTCCGCTCACCCTCTGGCTCGACGAGCGCGAGGCGGCCAAGAAGGCGCGGGAGCGCCAGCGGGCCGGTCAGCGCGCGGCGGCCTGAGAGGAGAGGTAGGCCTCAGGACATTCGCTGTCCGGCGCCACAGCCGTCTCTGGTACATGTGGTGCCGTGCCACCTCCTCGAGTGCCGCGCAACGCGCGGTGGGTGCTCACGCTCGCCCTGTTCCTGGCGGCGGGCGTCCACCCTGCCCGGGCGCAGCAGTTCGTCACGGACGACGCCGCGCTCACGACACGCAATTCGTGCCAGCTGGAGGGCTGGTGGGGGCAGCGCGCCGTCTGGCTCCTGCCGGCCTGCCAGTTCATCCCGCGCGTGGAGATCACCCCGGGTGTGGGCTGGCTCGCCGACCAGCCCCCGGAGCGTGACAACCCCGACTACGTGCTCCAGGTGAAGGCCCTGTTCCTGGACACGGCGACGGCCCCGGTGGGAGTGGGCCTCGTCGCGGGGTTCGGCCTCGACCGCCTCTCGCAGGTCGTCGGTCTCGCCTCGCCCGGCTTCTATGCCTACGTCCCGCTGACGGTCCCGGCGGCGGGCGGTCGCGTCCTGCTCCACACCAACCTCGGCTGGCGCTTCGAGCCCGGCCGTTCGGGGGAGCAGCGCACGGAGGACCTGCACGCATTCACCTTTGGCCTCAGGCTCGACGTCCAGGCCATCGAGCTGCTCACCCTCACTGCCGAGACGTATGGCGACAGCACGGTCCCACCGGAGTGGCAGCTGGGGTTCAGCGTGGTGGTCATTCCTGACTGGCTCTCCGGGACATTCAGCTACGGAACCGGCTTCTCGGCAGAATCGACGGGCGCGGGCTTTGCGCTGGGGTTCGCGTTCACCCCACCCGCGTTCTGGTGAGTGGCTCGCCGAGCAGGGGGCTTCACAGCGAGCGGGTGGAGTGGCTATATGGAAGATATGGATGGGCGCCGCACGACCGTCATCTTGTCTCCCGAAGAGGACCGCCTCCTCCGCGAGGCGAGCAAACGGGAAGGCATTTCCCAGTCCGAGCTGATTCGCCGGGGCATTCGCACGGTCACGTCCGGCTACGTGCGCCGCCGCAAATCACGCACGGGATGGCTCGAGCTGACCCAGCGCGAAGTGAGAGAGATCCTCTCCGAGGATTTCCGGGACCTCGATGCCCGGAAGTGAGCTCATCCTCGACACCGGGGGCTGGCTCATGGCGCTGGCGGGTCAGGAGCCGTACGCCAGTGCACTGAACGAGGCGTCACGTCCCATCGTCCCTGGGCTCGTCCTCGCCGAGGTCGACTACCACCTGCGAGACCGGCGACGGGAGATGCGCCGATTGCTCGAAGAAGTGGCGGCGGGGGAGTACGCGTACGAGCCCCCGACGCTGCCCGATCTCGAGCGCGCCAGGGAGATGGACCAGAAGTTCGGGAAGCTGAAGCTGGGCCTCGTGGATGCGAGCATCGTGGCGCTCTCCGAACGACTGGGCATCCATCGGGTGCTCACCACCGATTCGGCCTTCGTCGTGGTGCGGTTCGGGCCGGGCTGGTCGCGTGCTCTCGAGCTCGTCGTGCCGCCGCCACGCGCTCGCAAGCGCTGGTGAACGCCTGTCCAGCAACGCCAGACGCACTCCCTCGACCATTCACCGCGAGTGGGGCGACATTCTCGCGTCGCTTCAAGGACCTCCGAGCGCTGCGAGGAGGGCCTGCGGGTCGTCAGGCGTCAGGACCACGCGCCCTTCCGTCGTCTCGAGGAGCACGTACGGGCCTCGCCGCCACTGGTACAGCTCGAAGGAGCCGAGCTGCCTGGAGCGGAAGCGGCCGTAGGCAGTGTCTCCCAGGCCCGCGACGCCCCACTCACGCCACCAGCCGCGTAGGAGCTCGGGCGGGAGCATCCGTGCGCTCTG
>JAKEEX010000475.1 GCA_022616315.1 Myxococcaceae bacterium | reverse complement strand
CTCCATCTGGAGGGAGGTGACCTTCGTGCGCGTGCGCACCATGCCGCCGTGGGCGCGGATCTCCTCCACCATCACCTTGGCGAGCGCATCCCCGCCGCCGCGGATGCCGGAGGCGCCCTGGAGCATGGAGTCGATGACGAGCGCGTGGACCTCGAGCGGCGTCTCTGCGGGAGGAGTGCCGTAGAGCATGCCCTGCGCGCAGAGCACCGCCTTGAGGCGCCGGTTCGAGGTGAGGCTGTCGACGAAGGGCCCCAGCGCCACGTCGCTGTAGTCCCCCAGCTCCATCTTGGGCGGCTGGAAGGAGTAGGCCGGGCTGCTGCGGCAGATGTCCTGGCAGACCTCCGCGTAGCGCAGGATGGCGGCGCGCTCGCCGGGGAAGGTCTCCAGGAGCCGCGGCACCAGCCGGTCCCAGCCGTTGGGCACGGAGAAGGTGTGCTCGGGGAAGCGCAGGACGTCGAAGCCGTCGGGGTCCAGCGGCTGGTAGTCCAGCCGGTGGTGGATGCCGAGGTAGCGCCAGTAGCGCGCGAGCGTCCCGTCCTGTCCCACGCCGCCCAGGTAGTGGAAGCCCGTCTCGAAGGGCACGCGCTTGCGGAAGAAGCGGTGGAGACAGCCGCCCGGGCGGTAGTGCTGCTCCAGCACCGCGACCTTGAAGCCCTCCTTGGCGAGCAGGAGGGCCGAGGAGAGGCCCCCCAGCCCGGAGCCCACGACCACCACGTCGTAGGCGTCCTGCGCCAGTCCGGTCGCGGGCCGGAAGTCCCCGCGCACGCTCACCCCAGCACCTTGCCGGGCTCACCCGCGTAGCCGCTGAGGGTGGCGTCCGCGATGCGGCGCTCCCCCACGCGCACCCTGCCGGTCCCGGTGAGCATGCCGAAGCGCTCGTCCCCCACCTCCACCTCGTAGGTGACCTCCTGCCCGGGCTCCACCACGGAGCGGAAGCGCGCGCGGTCGATGCCCACGAGGAAGAGCTTCTTCTCCGGGCGGTGCAGCAGCGCGAAGTAGGCCATCGTCTGGGCGAGCCCCTCCGTGAGGAGCACGCCGGGCACGAGCGGGTGGTCCGGGAAATGTCCCGCGAAGAAGGGCTCCTCGGGGCGGAAGGTGCGGACCGCCACGATGCGCCGCCCGCTCACCTCCACCACGCGGTCCACGAGCAGGAAGGGCTCGCGGTGGGGGATGACGGACTTCACCGGGGGTAGGGAGGACGTCTCTGACACCGTCTTCAGTCCACCGCCCGGAGGACCACCGACGCGTTGGTCCCTCCGAAGCCGAAAGAGTTCTTGAGGATGGTCCGCGGGCGGCGCTCGAGGGTGGCCACCGGCAGGTTCAGCGCCGCCGACGTCTCGTCCGGCTCGTCCAGGTGCGGATTGCCGGCGATGAAGCCCTCGCGCATCATCAGGAGGCTGTAGGCGACCTCGCTCGCGCCGGACATCCAGCACTCGTGGCCCGTGAGGCCCTTGGTGGAGGAGACGGGGACGTCACGCCCCCCGAACACCCGGCGGATGGCCGCCGCCTCCACCGCATCTCCCACGGGTGTGGAGGTGGCGTGGGCGTTCACGTAGTCCACCTCCGCGGGGTGCACGTGCGCCTGGCGGAGGGCCTGCTCCATGGCCCGCACCGCGCCATCGCCGCTCGGGTTGGTCAGGTGCTCGCCGTCGCAGCTGAAGGCGTAGCCGAGCACCTCGGCGTAGATGCGTGCCCCGCGCGCCCGCGCCGCCTCCAGCGACTCCACCACGAGCGCCGCGCCACCCCCGGAGGGGACGAGCCCGTCGCGCTTGCGGTCGAAGGGGCGCGAGGCGCGGGCCGGCTCCTGCTCGTGCGTGGAGAGCGCCCCGAGCGCGTCGAAGGCGACCATGCCCTGCCACGACGTCTCCTGCGCTCCACCGCAGATGACGAGCTCCTGCGCCCCGGTGGCCACCAGCATCGCCGCCTGTCCCAGCGCGTGCAGCCCGCTCGCACACGCCGCGGAGAGCGACCAGCACGCCCCCTGCAGCTTGAGCAGCGTGGCCAGGTTCATGGTGACGGTCGAGCTCATCACCTTGATGATGTGGCCGCTGCCGAGCGCGCTGGTGCGACCCTCCTCCTCGAGCGCGCCGAAGAGCGCCTCGTTGGCCTGGCAGGTGGAGTCGTTGCCGAAGATGGTGCCCACCTCGGGCCGCGCGAGCGAGCCCGGGTCGATGCCGGCGTCCGCCAGGGCATCCAGCGCCGCCGCACAGCCGTAGGCGGCCGCCTCGCCCATGGTCCGGCGCGCCTTGCGGTCGAAGCGCGCCGCGGGGTCGAAGCCCCGCACCAGTCCCGTGAGGCCCGAGCGGAAGCCGCGCGCCTTCCGCTCGGGGTCCACGCCAATCCCGGAGCGCCCCTCCCGCAAGGACTGGCTCACCTCCCCGGGCGTCGTGCCCAGGCAGGAGATGGCCCCAAGTCCCGTGATGACCACACGCTTCATGGAGTGCGTGAGCCCTTTCCGTGGCCCCCCTGGGCCTACATCCACATGCCGCCGTTGACGCCTATCACCTGGCCCGTGACGTACGCCGCCTCATCGGAGCAGAGGTAGCGGATGACGTGGGCCACCTCCTCGGGACGGCCCACCCGGCCGGCCGGGATGTAGGCGAGGAGCTCCTTCACGGGCGCCCCCTCGAGCATCTCGGTCTCGACGAGCCCCGGCGCCACGACGTTGACCGTAATCGACCGGGGCGCGAGCTCCAGCGCCAGGGAGCGGGCGGCCGCGATGAGCCCTCCCTTGCTCGCCGCGTAGGCGACCTGTCCGGGGTTGCCCCGCTGTGCCGCCACGGACGAGAGCAGCACCAGTCGCCCCTTGCGCTGCCGGAGCATGCTCTTGATGACGGGGCGTGCCACGGCGAAGAACCCGCCCAGGTTGGTGCCCATCACGCCGTCCCAGCTGGCGTCGTCCATCAGGGCGAACATCCCACTGTGGGTGATGCCCCCGTTGACCACCAGCGCGTCCGGCGCCCCGAGCTCCTCGACGAGCCTCGCGGTGGCCGCGTGCGCCTCCTCCCGCCGGGAGAGGTCGAACGAGACGAGGTGGGGCTCCACCCCTCCCGCCTCCACGATTTCCCGGGCCACCTGCCGCGCGGCCTCCTCCCGGCTCCGGTAGTGCAACCACACGCGAAAGCCCGCGGCCGCGAGCGCCCTGGCGGCAGCGGCACCAATCCCCCTGCTTGCTCCTGTGACGAGAACCTGCTTCACGTGTGGGATTCGCGCGTCGCGAGAAAACTTCGAGGAGTCAAGCGCGAGCGCCCCATACCATACGGTCCCGAGGGTCGCCAATGTGCGAGGCCCGTGACTGCTCCGCCAAGGAGCCGGAAGGCAAGCCTGGGGCCCGCAACCTTCGGGCATTGACCCGGTGCCGCGAGGCTTGCTACCCACCGTGCCCCCATGTCGACTTCGCTTCTGGCCGAGCAGGCCAT
>JAKEEX010000474.1 GCA_022616315.1 Myxococcaceae bacterium | reverse complement strand
GTCCTCGGAATCGACGCCGCAGCGTATCGCCGCCACTGGCTGCACGCGGAGGACCGCACGTGGGCGGAGACCAACTGCTACGCGGACGTGTGGATCGAAGTCCTCCACGAGCTGCGGCTCGACCCGCTCCCGATGCTGCCCTTCACGGTGGCCCTCGACTTCGAGGGTGACCAGTGGACGTTCTTCAAGCCGCCGCACCATGACCTGCGCGTGCTCTACGGCCTCGAAGTGAACGAGCTGAACGTGTGGCGTCCGCTGCTCGAGCACGCCGAGCATCAGCTCTCGGCCGGCAAGCTCATCTTCACCGAGGCGGATGCCCTCCACCTGCCGGACACGCAGGGGACAGACTACCGGCGCCAGCACACCAAGACGACCATCGTCCTGGAGACGCTGGACGTGCCCGCGCAGCGGCTGGGCTACTTCCACAACGGTGGCTACCACGTGCTGGAGGGGGAGGACTTCGACGGGGTGTTCCGGCGCGCGGGCCCCATGGACCCCTTCGTGCTTCCGCTCTTCGCGGAGTTCGTCCGGCTGGACCGCGTGGAGCGTCACGGGGCTGCGGAGCTGGCGGCCCGCTCGCGCGCGCTGCTCAGCGGTCACCTGCGGCGGCGCCCGGCCACCAACCCCTTCGTCCGCTTCGCTCCGGTCTTCGCGGAGGAGCTCCAACGGCTGCAGCAGTTGGGCATCGATGTGTACCACCAGTACGCGTTCGCGACGCTGCGCCAGGTGGGCGCCAACTTCGAGCTGCTCGCGGCCTACTTGAGGTGGCTGGACACGACCGAGCCGGGCGTCGGTGCCGCGGCGGCGGCCGAGATGGAGACGCTCTCCTCCACGGCGAAGGCGCTCATCCTCAAGGGTGCGCGCGCGGTGGCAGCGCGAAGGCCCACGGACGTGAGCCTCATGCTCGAGACGATGGCAGCGAGCTGGGAGAAGGGCATGGCGCACCTGGCACCCTACACAGGGTGAGGGAAAGCGTGCGAAGCCGCGCCCCCCCGGAGGACACCGATGGCACGCATCCGCACCATCAGCACGCACCTGACGACGCCGCTTAGCACCGGCTGGCGAGTGGCCGCGGTGGAACCCGGGGCCGTGGCCCACCCTTCACAACTTGAGGGCCACGAAGCCCGGTGGCTCCCGGCACCCGTCCCTGGAACGGTGGCAGCTGCGCTTCGCGACGCAGGGCGGCTGGACGTGGAGCGGCCCGCACGTCCTCTGGACGCGCCGGACTGGTGGTATCGCGCCGAGGTGGAGCTGCCTCCGGCGGAGCCGGGTGAGGCGGTGCTGCTTCGCCTCGAGGGCCTGGCCACTCTCGCCGAGGTGTGGCTGGACGACGTGCTCCTCCTGCGCTCGGACAACATGTTCCACGTGCACGAGGTAGACGTCACCGCGCATGCACGCGGCACCCACCGGCTGGCGCTCCGTTTCCGTTCCGTCGTGGCGGCGCTGCGGGAGCGTCGGCCGCGAGGGAGGTGGCGCACCCGGCTCGTGGACCAGCAGCAGTTGCGGTGGATCCGCACGACGTTGCTCGGCCACATGCCGGGGTGGTGCCCGCCGGTGCCGCCCGTGGGTCCGTGGAGGGCGGTGAGCGTGGAGCGGCGGCGGAGCCTGTCCGTGAAGGGCGCTGCCGTGCATGCGGCTCCAGAGGGCGAGGGCGGTGTGGTGCACGTGGCGCTGCACGTGCGGGCTCTCGGCGCCGCGGTGCCGCGCGAGGCGGCGGTGGTGGTGGAGGGCCACCAGGGCGTGCTCGATTGCGCACCCGCAGGCGACGGTACCTGGCGCATCGAGGGCGAGCTCCGGCTGGACGCGGTGGAGCGTTGGTGGCCACACACGCACGGAGCGCCGCGCCTCTACGGCGTGCGCCTCGCGGTGACGCTCACCGACGGCACGGTGGTGGCACTGGACGCGGGCCGTGTGGGCTTCCGAGAGCTCGCGCTGTCCACCGAAGGCGGGGGCTTCGCTCTCTCCGTCAACGGCGTCCCCATCTTCTGCCGCGGCGCATGCTGGACGCCGCTCGACGTGGTGTCGCTCGGCGGCTCGGACGCGGAGTTCAGCGACGCACTCGACCTGGCGCGCGACGCGGGCATGAACATGCTGCGCGTCAGCGGCCCCATGGTCTACGAGGACGACCGCTTCTACGAGGGCTGCGCGGAGCGGGGCATCCTGGTGTGGCAGGACTTCATGCTCGCGAGCCTGGATTACCCGGCCGAGGACGACTCCTTCGCGGCGAGCGTGGAGCGTGAAGCGGAGCAGTTGCTGGATCGGCTGCAGGTGAACCCCTCGATCGCCGTACTGTGCGGGGGCAGCGAGGTGGAGCAGCAGGCGGCGATGATGGGGCTGCCGCCCGAAGCGGGCGCGGGCCGCCTCTTCGAGCAGGTGCTCCCCACAGCGTCCACGCTTTGGCGGCCGGACGTGCCGTACTGGCGGGCCTCGCCGGGGGGCGGGGCGCTGCCGTTCCACCCCAACGCCGGTGTGTCGCACTACTACGGAGTCGGCGCCTACCTGCGGCCGCTGGAGGATGCGAGGCGCTCGCAGGTGCGTTTCACCTCGGAGTGCCTGGCCTTCTCCAACGTGCCCGAGGAACGCACGGTGGAGCGCGTGCTGGGTGACGGCGAGTCTCCTGGCCATCACCCGAAGTGGAAGGCTCGCGTGCCGCGCGACACCGGACCCGGCTGGGACTTCGAGGACGTGCGCGACCACTACCTCGCCCAGCTGTTCGGCGTGGACCCCGTGCGGTTGCGCTACGCGGACACACCGCGCTACCTCGCACTCGGGCGCGCCACCTCCGCGGAGGTGATGGCGGCCACGCTCGCGGAGTGGCGGCGGGCCGGCTCGACCTGCCGCGGCGCGCTCGTCTGGCTCTACAGAGACTTGCTGCCAGGTGCCGGGTGGGGCCTGGTGGACGCCACCGGTCTGCCCAAGGCGGCATACTACGGCGTCAAGCGCGCCCTCCAGCGCGTGCTGCTCGCCTTCTCCGACGAGGGGCTCAACGGACTCGAGCTGCACGCGGTGAACGACACCGCCAGTGCGCTGGAGGCCCAAGTGGAGCTGGCCCTCTACCGTGACGGCGAAATGCCCGTCACGTCTGCACGCACTTCGATTGCGGTGCCGGAACGGAGTGCGATGCGCCTTTCCGCAGACGCGCTGCTCGGGCGTTTCGTGGACACGGCGTATGCATATCGATTCGGGCCGCCGGGGCATGATCTCGCGGTCGCCACTCTGGTGGACCAGGCCTCCGGAAAGGAGCTGGGGACCGCCTTTCACTTCTCGCACGCCGATGTGGCGGCGCAGGGGAGCGACGTAGGCCTCGAGGCACTGGCACACCGGCGCGAGGACGGCTGCTGGGAAGTGCGGCTGCGCACGAAACGCTTCGCGCTCTCCGTCTCCTTCGATGTTCCGGACCATGTGCCAGAGGACAGCTATTTCCACGTCGCGCCGGGCGGCGAGCGCACAGTGGTCATGCGCCCTCGCCCGTTGGCACGGTCCTTCCGCGGCTTCGTCCAGGCATTGAACGCAACGGCGCCGGTGCGAATCGAGCTGGCTGAAGCGTCCGTGGTCAATTCCGAGAAGGGCGTGGCCCGGTGAGTCGAAACGGATGGCGCGATGTCGCCCCAAGAAATTCGCTGAAACGAGGTGTGATGATGCGTGGACCGCAGGATTCCCTGGAGACGCCCTCATCGCCCACGGTCGAGTCGACTCCTCCCAGTTGCCCGCTCAGTGGCCGGGTGATGCGGCCCTGGTGGCACGTTCCCGTGGACTGCAAGAAAGCAGCCCCGAATCCGTTTGCGCGCGTCTATTACTGTGATGAATCCGAGTACGGACGCGAGCACCCGCTGCCGACCCCTGCGGATGTTGCCTCGTTCTACGAGCTGGCTGCGTACTATACGCATGGCTCCAGTCATTTCAGCGACGGCGGTCCGAACTCGCTGCTGGATCGCCTCCGCGTGCACCTGGCGTGGCGAGCGGACTTCGGACAGCCATTGGGTGCACAGGAGGTTCACTCCCTCGTCGGTCCAGGGCCTGCCGATATCTGTGATATCGGATGTGGTGGTGGCGAACTCTCGGTCGCCTTGGCACGGCTCGGGCACTCGGTGGTCGGAGTGGAGCTCGATGAGAACACGGTGGCGAAGCAACATCGGGGGCATTTCGAGCTCGTGATGGGTTCCGCGGAGCATCTCCCCGAGAGTGTGCGGAGGCGGCGCTTCGACTGCGTCGTGCTCTCGCATGTCCTCGAGCACTGCATTGACCCGCTCTCAGCCGTTCGCGGCGCGCGTGGCGTCCTGAAGGACGACGGTGTGCTGGTCTGCGAAGTGCCAAATAACGCGGCAGCAGCGCTGCGCATGCGCGGACCGGCGTGGGAGATGTTCGACGTGCCGCGCCACATGCACTTCTTTACCGAGCGCAGCCTGAGAGGGATGTGTGAGCAGGCCGGACTACAGGTGGAGTCTGTGGCCTATGCGCACTATTGCCGCCAGTTCACGAACGATTGGATCGCGACCGAGCGCAGTCTGTGGCGTGCACTGGTGAGTGCCACGCAGGTGCCGCACCCACGGCCTTCGCCAAACTCCAAGCTGCGTGCGTGGCTGTTGCTGGCAGCTACGCTCTTCGCTCCAGCAAGGCGCAAGTACGACAGCGTGCGCGTGGTGGCGCGACCGGGCAGTTCGCGCAGCACGCGGCGTGTGAGCGCCACGAATGACGTCGCGTAAGGAGTGTCGTCCGCCCAACGCTGACCCCCGACCACCAGAGGAGGTGCGCACGCCACACCTCCTAGAGTCCGAGGCTGCGAATCCACCGCCGCGTCACACGGGGGGCGCGGCCGTGTCACAGCCATTCCCCCGCGGGAGGGAGTCCGCCATGCGGAACGCAAGGCTTCTGGCAGTGGGTGCAGTGCTGCTCCTCGCAGGCCACGCGCTCGCCGCACCGAAGGCGCTCGGCAAGCCGGAGGGCCGGCTCGACATCATCGCGTGGCCCGGCTACATCGAGCGCGGCGAGACGGACAAGAAGTACGACTGGGTGACGCAGTTCGAGAAGGACACCGGCTGCCAGGTGCAGGTGAAGACCGCGGCCACCTCCGACGAGATGGTCTCCCTGATGAACCAGGGAGGCTACGACCTCGTCACCGCCTCCGGTGACGCCAGCTTGCGCCTGGTTCAGGGCAAGAAGGTGCAGCCGCTCAACCTCGCGTACGTCCCCTCGTGGAGCACGCTGGACGCGCGCCTGAAGAACACGCCCTGGCACACGGTGAGCGGCAAGCACTACGGCGTGCCCTACCAGTGGGGCCCCAACGTGCTGATGTACAACACGGCCATCTTCAAGTCGCCGCCCAGCTCGTGGGCGGTGGTGTTCGAGGAGCAGGCCCTGCCGGACGGCAAGCCCAACAAGGGCCGCGTGCAGGCCTACGACGGGCCCATCTACATCGCGGACGCGGCGCTGTACCTCATGAAGAAGCGGCCGGAGCTCGGCATCAAGGACCCGTACGAGCTGAGCAACAAGCAGTACAAGGCGGCGCTGGAGCTGCTGCGCGTGCAGAAGAAGCTCACCCACCGCTACTGGCACGACGTCACCGTGCAGATGAGCGACTTCAAGAACGAGGGCGTCGTGGCCTCGAGCGCCTGGGGCTACCAGGTGAACGCGCTCAAGGCGGAGAAGCAGCCCGTGGACTCCGTCATCCCCATGGAGGGCTCCACCGGCTGGGCGGACACCACCATGCTGCACGCGAAGGCCAAGCACCCGGTGTGCGCGTACAAGTGGATGGAGTGGTCGCTCAACAAGCAGCTGCAGGCGTCGCTCGCCGAGTGGTTCGGCTCCAACCCCGTGGTGCCCGCGGCCTGCATGACGGCCGCGCCCGGGGGCACGGACTTCTGCAAGACGAACGGCTTCGAGCGCTTCGAGGAGGTGCACTTCTGGAAGACCCCCGTCGGCAAGTGCGCCACCCAGGGGACGTGCGTTCCGTACAGCAAGTGGACGCAGGACTACATCAGCATCATGGGCGGGCGGTGAGGCTGGGCTCACGGTGATGGCGCTGCCCCCTCACCCGCGCCCACTCCCATGACGAACGCCGTCGAGCTCAAGGACGTCTCCCGTCACTACGGGAGCGTCCGCGCGGTGGACGGGGTGTCCCTGTCCATCCGCGACGGGGAGTTCTTCTCCCTCCTGGGGCCCTCCGGCTCCGGGAAGACGACGTGCCTGCGCCTCATCGCCGGCTTCGAGCAGCCCACCTCGGGCAGCGTCCTGCTCCATGGCCATGAGGCCGCGGGCCTCCCGCCCTACGAGCGCGACGTCAACACCGTGTTCCAGGACTACGCGCTCTTCCCGCACATGAACGTGCGGGAGAACGTCGCGTATGGCCTGCGTGTGAAGGGCGTGGACCGACGCACGCGGGAGCGAGAGGCGGAGGCCGCGCTGGAGCAGGTGGCGCTCGGGGGCTATGGCCCACGGCGGCCGGGGCAGCTCTCCGGTGGACAGCGGCAGCGGGTGGCCCTGGCGCGGGCGCTCGTCAACAAGCCGCGGGTGCTGCTCCTGGACGAGCCGCTCGGCGCGCTGGACCTCAAGCTGCGCGAGCAGATGCAGACGGAGCTCAAGGCCCTGCAGCGCCGGCTCGGCATCACCTTCATCTACGTCACGCACGACCAGGGAGAGGCGCTCTCCATGTCGGACCGGGTGGCCGTCTTCCACGCGGGCCGCATCGAGCAGGTGGACACCCCACGCGGTCTCTACACGCGGCCGCGCACGGTGTTCGTTGCGGGCTTCGTGGGCACGGCCAACGTGATGAACGGAGCGCTGTCACGCCGCTTCACCGGCACGAACCGTCCCTTCTCCGTGAGGCCAGAGCACATCCGTCTTGCTCGAGCAGTCGAAGATCAGGCCCCGAGAGCCCCACTCCCCCCAAGTACCCCTCTCCCCCTGGGAGAGGGAAAGGGTGAGGGGGTTGTGCACCCCAACTCTCCCCTGAGCCTCCACGGACGCGTCCTCGACGCGCACTACCACGGAGCCGTCACCCGCTACGAAGTGGAGGTCGAGGGCCCGCAGCGCCTCACCGTCACCCTGCAGAACGGTGACGCAAGTGCCACCCACCACCCGAGGCCAGGAGACACGGTGCACCTCACCTGGTCACGCGAGGCCATGGTGGAGCTGGAACCCGCGCACCCGGAGCCACGGAAGGCCTGAGCCATGGACACCTCCCCACCGGTCGTCCTGACCCCCTCCCTCCGTCCCCGCACGAGTCTGCTCCGGGCCCTCTCCACCTTCCTCTACCGCCGCACCACGCTCTTCCTCCTCCTGCTC
>JAKEEX010000473.1 GCA_022616315.1 Myxococcaceae bacterium | reverse complement strand
GTAGGACCCCACCTGTGCGGAGGCGTCGCGGGTTCCTTTGCAGGAGTACGCGGGGACGGCGGGCGGCGCCCGGACAGGGGACTTGAAGGTGAGGCCGTCCAGCGCCAATGCAACTCGTCCCCGGGAGCAATGGGACTGGGGACCAACGCCCTGTCGCACAGGCCCCCGGAAACGCCGAGAGCCCGACCCCCTCAGGAGGGGACCGGGCTCTCGATGCGTCAAGAGCGAAAGCTCAGCGGAAGCGGGGCGTCAGACGGCTCGCACGTTCTGCGCCTGGAGGCCCTTGGGGCCGCGCGCCACGTCGAACTCCACCTTCTGACCCTCGGCGAGGGAGCGGAACCCGTCCATCTGGATGGAGGTGTGGTGGCAGAACACGTCCTCGCCGCCCCCATCCTGGGTGATGAAGCCGAAGCCCTTCGCGTCGTTGAACCACTTCACGGTACCCGTAGCCATGTCGCTTCCTTCGTCTTCGCGCGGCCCCTCTCGGACCGCCGGTCTCCACCATCTCCGGAGGGGTGGGGACAGGCGGCTGTTCTAGTGAGATTCAGAACAGCCTGTCCATCGGGAGGGCGGGCTTCATTGCACCGGGTGACGCTCGGACGCGTCAGACCTCGAGCAGCAGCCGCTGCGGGTCCTCGATGCAGTCCTTGATGCGCACGAGGAACTGCACCGCCTCGCGGCCGTCCACCAGCCGGTGGTCGTACGTGAGGGCGAGGTACATGATGGGCCGGATGACGATCTGGCCGTCCCGCACCACCGGGCGCTCCACGATGTTGTGCATCCCCAGGATGCCCGTCTGGGGCGGGTTGAGGATGGGCGTGGAGAGCATCGAGCCGAAGATGCCGCCGTTGGTGATGGTGAAGGTGCCGCCGGACAGGTCGGGGAGGGTGAGCTTGTCGTTGCGGGCGCGCTGGCCGTAGTCGGCAATCTGCTTCTCGATGTCCGCCATGGACAGCCGGTCCGCGTCACGCACCACGGGGACCACGAGGCCCCGCGTTCCGCTCACCGCCACGCCGATGTCGTAGTGGTGCTTGAAGATGACGTCCTAGCCGTCGATCTCCGCGTTGATCTGCGGGAACGTCTTGAGGGCCTCCACCGCGGCGCGCACGAAGAAGCTCATGAAGCCGAGCTTGACGCCGTGCTTGGTCTGGAACTTCTCCGCGTACAGCTTGCGAAGCGCCATCACCGGCGCCATGTCCACCTCGTTGAAGGTGGTCAGCATGGCGGCGGTGTTCTGCGCCTCCTTCAGACGCTGCGCCACGCGGCGGCGCAGCGGCGTCATCTTCACCCGCTCCTCGCGCTCGGCGAGCGCACGCGGGACGGCGGGCGCAGCGGGGGCCGCGGGAGCCGTCACGGGGGCCGACGGAGCAGGGGCAGGCGCCTTGCGACGCTCGATC
>JAKEEX010000472.1 GCA_022616315.1 Myxococcaceae bacterium | reverse complement strand
GTGGCGAGCATCACCGCCGACATGGCGGCACCTGCCGAGAATCCCGTGACGGACACGCGCGACGCATCCACCGAGTAGGTGGCCTTCATGTGGTCCACCATCTGCTTGATGGACAGCGCCTCACCCTGGCCCCGCGCGATGTCCCCCGGCTCGAACCAGTTGAAGCAGCTGCTGCTGTTGTTGGCGCTCTGCTGCTGCGGGTAGACGAGGTAGAACTTGTAGTGGTTGGCCGCCGCGGTCCACCCGCTGGACTCCATGGCCGAGGCCATCTGCGTGCAGCCATGGAGCACCACGACCAGGGGCGCGTTGGCCGGCATCCCCGTGGGGACGTGCGTGTACATGAGCAGGTTGCCGGGGTTGCTCCCGAACCCCGTCACCTGCGTGAGCCCGGCCTGACTCCGTGCCAGCTCCTGCGAAGGCCCGGGCGAGCCGTCCTCCTCAGGTGCACCGCATCCAGCGGCGGAGACGAGCAGCAGGACAGCGAAGGACAACCCGGCCTTCCGTGATGGGGAGGCCCGACGACACGTGCGACGGATGGACATGACTCTTCTCCCTGGCCGTCCTGGAGTGGGTGGCCGGAGGCGGAGCCGACGTGAAACATGAATCATGCGTCAACTCATGACGCGCCGCGGCCGCGCACGTGTGTGACGAGAGATGTCATGCGGTGAACACCGGGGGAGTCCGTGCCCGGGAGCGCGCTGCGCCGGCGCGTCGTGCGCGACTGAGGCAAGCTGCGCAGGACTTCATGCGCCAGCCCCTCGTCTCCGTCCTGCTTCCCGCGCGCAACGCCGCTCCCACCGTGCGCATGGCGGTGGAGAGCCTGCTCCACGGGACGCTGCGTGAAGTCGAGGTGCTGGCGGTGGATGACGGCTCGTCCGACAGGACGGGGGAGGTGCTGGCGCAGCTCGCTGCTTCGGACGACCGCGTGCGGGTGCTGGATGGAGGTGGGCGCGGGCTCGTGGCAGCGCTGCACCAGGCGCTGGCGGTGGCTCGTGCACCGTATGTGGCTCGCATGGACGCGGACGACGAGGCGCTGCCGCGTCGGCTGGAGGCGCAGGTGCAGGCGCTCGAGGCCGACGTCTCGCTCGCGGGAGTCGGTACGGGCGTGGAGCTCTTCCGCGACGACCGGCCGGTGAGCCCTTCCCTCCGTGCGTATGCCGCGTGGCTCAACAGTCTCACCTCGCCGGAGCTGCTCGCGCGCGAGCGCTTCATCGAGAGCCCGCTCTGCCATCCCTCGGTGTGCCTGCGCACGGAGGTGCTGCGCGGCTTCGGGGCGTGGCAGGAGGGTGACTTCCCGGAGGACTACGCGCTTTGGCTGGCACTGCTCGATGCGGGGTACCGGCTGAAGACGCTCCCGGAGGTGCTGCTGCGCTGGCGCGACAGCGACAGACGGCTGACACGGACCGACGCGCGGTATGCGCAGAGGCGCTTCACGTGGTTGAAGGCGCGCTACCTGGCGCGGCTACCGGCGCTGGTGGGGCGTCCTGTCACCGTGCTCGGCAGCGGCCGTGAGGGGCTTGCCCTCACACGCTTCCTGCGAGCCGAGGGGGTTCGCGTGGTGCGCCTCGTGGACGTGAACCCGCGCAAGGTGGGGACGCGCATCGACAGCCTGCCCGTCGTCCATCCGGACGCGCTCACAGGGCACGAGGGCGAGCACAAGGTGGTGGCGGTGGGGACCCACGGCGCGCGCGGAGACGTGCGCGCCCTGCTCTCCGGCCTCGGCTGCGTGGAGGGCCGCGACTTCACATGTGCGGCGTGAGGAGCACGGGGCGGAATCGCCGGGTCGAGGCAACCGATGGCGCCCTCCGAAGAGAGTGGAGGCTCGGTACCGCCAGGCTGCGAACGTCGAGGGGGCAGGCGGGCACGTTCCTGCATACCGAGCCGCGAACGCGTCACCCTGGGCGCACTGAGCGTCTTGCTAAGCAGGGCCCTGAGGCACAGAATCCCCCTATGAGCGCGCCTGTTTTCGACTTCTCGCACCTGACGCCTTCTGAGCGAATACAGCTCGCCGAAGATCTCTGGGACAGCCTTGAACCCGACGTCGTGCCCATTCCGGCAGATCTCGCAGCAGAGCTCGATCGACGTCTTGCCGCACATCGACAGGAACCTGGACGCAGCCGGCCGTGGAGGGACGTCCTCCGCGACATCGATGAGCTCAGGGAGTCGCGCCGCTGAGCCCCGCCCGCCGCGAGTTCAATCCGTACCGCTGCACCGCGCACCCTGCAGCCGCTGCGGCCTGGCGGTGCATGGACTGCGCACGCCAGCTTTGCGAGGAGTGCGCGGCCACTGGAACGAGCACACTCACCAACACACTCGTGTTCTGCGCGCACTGTGGGGGTGGCACGTTGCCTCTCACCACTCCCGGAGTTGAGGAGTCGTTCCGTGCGCTGCTGGGCCTCACCGTCGTGCTTCCGGCGAGGCTGCGGACAGCAGGGGTGCTCGTGGGAGTCGTGCTGACCAGCGGCCTACTGCTGAGGACTGCGCATCACGGCCCTCTGGCCTGGGGGATGGTGCTGGTCCCGGCAGCATTCGTTCTCGCCGGCCTCACCGCGCTCCTGCTCCAGGCTTCCGCGCAGGGCCTCGACCGTCTCGGCCCCGAAGAGGACGATGTCCGCCCATCGGTGCTCGGGCCCGCACTTCGGCTGCTCCCGGTCACGACGTTCCTCCTCGCGCTTCCTCAGCTGTCCGAACACGCTCCTGTGTGGCGCGAAGGACCTGCACTGGACGACGTCTTCCTCTTCGTCGCAGGAGGCCTCCTCGGACCCGCTCTCTCGCTCGGTCTCGTGCTCGGCCGTCCCGTGCATACCGCTCGGAGGCTCCTCTCCCTGGGCCCGGACGCGTGGCTCACGGCGGTGCTCACCGGCCTCACCCTGCTCCTCGCCTGGCACTTCCTCGCGGCGGCCGCCTTCATCGAGCGCCAGGACGCGGTGCTCGGCTTCTTCACGGCGGTGCTGCACGCGGCCGCGATCCTCGGCCTGCTCTGGCTGGCGCGTCTGCACGGGACACTCCTGCACGCACACGCGACCGCGTTCGGCTACCCGCTCTCCCCGCGACACCAGGTCCCCGTGACGCCCGGCGCGCGACCGCGTGGCACGCCCTGGCGTCCACCGGCACCTCCACCGAAGGTCGTGGTGCCGCTGGAGCTGTAGGCAGGGAGAAGGGTCAGTGGCGTCCGCTGGCCCCCTCGCGGGTTGCTGCGGGAGGCGGCGGTTGCCTCGGGAGCACCTCGGGGCTCTCGCCGAGTGCATACGCCACCCACGTCAGCGCCGCCGTGCTCTGGGCGAGGGCCACCGGGTCCACCTTGTCGAGCGTGTCCGCCTCGCTGTGGTGGACGTCGAAGTAGCGGCTCGAGTCCACGCGCACCGAGACGAAGGGCACTCCCGCGGGGCGCATGGGGCCGATGTCCGCACCGCCCGCATCCCCCGGGAGGAACACGCCTGCACCCACCTGCCGCAGCGGCTTGAGCCACTGCCGCACCAGCACCTCACCACCCTCCCCTGCCGTCACCGCCACGCCGAGCGGACGACCGCCGCCGGAGTCCATCTCCAGCGCGGCAACGTGCCGGGGCAGCTCCGCCGCATGCTTCTCGGCGTAGGCGCGGGCGCCGCGCAGGCCATTCTCCTCGTTCATGAAGAGCACCACGCGCACCGTGCGGCGCGGAGCGGGCCGCTGCTGCGCGAGGAGCCGGAGCGCGTCCATCACCATCACCACGCCCGCACCGTCGTCGTGCGCGCCCGTCCCCACGTCCCACGAGTCCAGGTGCGCACCGAGCAGCACCACCTCGTCGGGCTTCTCGCGCCCGCGCACCTCGGCCACCACGTTGTGGCTGTCTGCGTCCGGCAGCGAACGGCAGTCCAGCGTCAGCCGCACGCGCGCCGTCCCCGCCGCCACCGCGCGGTGCAGCAGCTCGGCGTCCTCCACACTGAGCGCCGCGGCGGGCACCTGCGGCACACCCTCGACGTACACGGTGGAGCCGGTGTGGGGTGAGCGCAGCGACGCCGTGGCCAGCGAGCGCACCAGCATGGCCACCGCGCCCGCCCTCCCCGCCTCCGCCGCACCTCGACTGCGCAGGGCCGCGAACTTTCCGTAGTCCTTCGACTCGGCCATGGCGTGGTTGAAGAACACCACCTTGCCCTTCGCCTTCTCCCCCGCGGCCTGCAGCTCCTCGAAGGAGCCCACCTCCAGCACCTCCGCGGTGACGCCCTCGGGCGGAGTGCCCACGCTGCCTCCGAGCGCGAGCACCGTGAGTGGCTGCGCGCGGAAGCCGGGCTGGGCGAGCAGCTCGACACGCGCCACGCTGCCGCGCTCCCACCGCGGGACCTTCACGGGCTCCAGCCACGCCTTCACACCGTCCTGCTTCAGCTTCGCCAGCGCCCACTGCACCGCCGCCTCGGCTCCAGGGGTGCCGGAGAG
>JAKEEX010000471.1 GCA_022616315.1 Myxococcaceae bacterium | reverse complement strand
TCGCCGCGCACTCGTGGGTGTACGTGCTCATCCAAGGCGACATCGACGCGTTCAACGCCACGCTGGCGGGCTTCGAGCAGGTGAAGAAGTTCGCGCTGCTCCCGCAGGACCTCACGCTCAAGGCGGGGGATCTGACGCCCAGCCTCAAGGTGAAACGCAAGGCGGTGGAGGCGAAATACCGCGCCATCCTGGACGGATTCTACGAGGGAAGGCTCGAGGCGGGGTGAACTCTACTCCGCGCGGCCTTGGAGTGCGACTGTTGCTTCGGGCAGGTTGTGGGCGTTGGACCGGATGGTGACGGTCGCAACGAAGCGTCCTGCAGCGGTGGGTTTGAATTGGACCTTGAGCTGTGCGACCTCGTTGAGCGCGATAGTCGTGCGCTCAAGCTGACCGAGCTCGAACAAGCTGGCCCCAGGCCCACTTAACGTGACCTCGTAAATCCGCAACTCTGCCTCACCGGCGTTGAAGAACTGGATCGAGCGTTCAGCGGTGGTTCCAACGGTGACTGCTTGTTCGCCTCCTTCCCCAAAGAAAAGTCGATCAAGCGCAAGCTCAAGGCGAGGATCGGGGTCATGAACCGGCAAGCCATCGGCCTCACCGGTGCACCCTGCCATCAGAGTGAGCCCCAGAATGGCGATGACGCAACTGACGAGACGCAAATATTCCACGATTGACCTCATTCGAAGAATGACACTTCCCTGATCGTCCGAATCGCGACTGGATTTTCTGCGCCGTCCGACGCACGAATTCGCACCCACGTGACAGGCTCAGTTGTCAATTCCAGGGGTCCAGATACGTACACCGGTGGGATGAACGTCGGCTCGACACGTGTCTCGAGCGGCAGCGGAAGACTTAGCTCACCGAGAAGCGTCCAGGGTCCCGCAGCGTCGGCGGTCCCCTCGATCAACATCCGCGAAGCAGCTCCCGAAAAGGTAGGGTTTCGGAGCACGACCCGACGAATCGTCACTGAATTCTGAAAGCGAACAACGAGCTTCTTGGTTGAGGTCGGAAGCGACCATACGCTCAGAGCACCATCGGTAAGCGGGCACGGCGCAATGGTGTCAAGAGCGACACCACAGTCGGCTCCGCGGCTCACAGGCCTCGTAGCGGTGAAGGGGAGCTCTATCTCGGGAGCATGATCGCGCAATGTGTACACCGCATCAGGGATGAGTCCGGACACTCCGATGCGGACGACGTCATGTTCAGCGACGATTTCCGCTTGAGACGGCCCGAAGTCTTCGAGGATTTCTGACCCGATGACCCACGTATCTCCATCAACCTTCGAGTGCCACATCGTCTGGCCCGCTGCGCGTATCTCGAGCCAATGCTGCACCGGATAGACGCGGAGGGAATCGTCCGGAGACGGAACGTCTATCGGATGAAAGCGGATGCGTGCTCCGTTCTCATCCGGTTCCACGGAGAGGTTCCAGTTCCAGAGTCGTAGCGGCGGAAGCCGAACGTCTGTAGAAGGAAAGATGAACGCCGCCTCCGCGAAGCCGCGGCCCTGACCCGACGAAAAAAGAACCTGGAAACACGCGGGCTGACCGTCCGGAGCGAGCGTCTCTTGGCGGATGAGGGAATGGGTCCAATGACCGTCCGCCCCAGAAACGACTCTTGAGAAGAAGCCCATGCGGCCACAAGGAACACCGGAAGGCCTTGGGTCCGCCGTCCGATTCACGGTGAGTGGCGCCTGTGCGACCGGAGCGCCAAATTCATCGAGGATCTGCCCTTGGATGTAAAAGATGTCGTCCGGCTGCGCGCTGCATCCAGCGTGCACCAGAGCGACCCACAGGGCGCTCTGCTTCAGCAAGCTCCTCATCTCAAAAACTCCCCTTGACGCCAATCATCGGGAACACCGCCGGCACCGTGAAGGGAACTCGTACGAGGGGCTCGGTCTGCTTCGAGCGATCGATCGCATACGTGTAGCCGAGAACCTCCTGGCTGACGGTCGCGTTCAATACATCCAGGTAGAGCTCGAGGCGGTGGTCATCGAAGGTCCATTCCTTGGATACTCGGAGATCCAGGCGGGCGAATGGCGGGAGCCGTTTCTCCGAGTCCAAATCTGAAGGCACCCAGATTGGCATGTGGCTCCGCGAGTCGAAACCTTCGCGCTGGGCGCGTGATGTCAACTGCCCGCTCTCCGGGCGCCCCGTGTTGAAATGGAAGCTCGCCCCAAGCCTCACTCCGTGGTCGAGCGTCAATCCAAATGTGGCGTTGAACACGTGCGTCTGATCGAACGCATAAGGTACCCACGCCTCGGTGGGCCCGAAAGGCAATCCCTTATCGTCAAAACGATAGAACTTTTGGAAGCGCTCGCTCCGCTGCAGGCTATACGTCACCCAGCCGAACCACCGGCCCATCTGGGGGCGCCGCACCATGAGTTCCAGCCCCCATGCACGCCCGCGGGTGCCCGGGTCACCATCGTCCGAGAGTCGGCGCCGGTTCTCCACCAGCTGCTCGATTCCGTACTCGACCGCGCGAGACAATCGAGTGAGGTATGCGCTTGCCACGAGCTCGACGTCGCTGGAGAGTTGCCATGCAGCCGCGACGTCTGCCTGTGCACCCGTCTGCAAACCCTGGCGCAGCCCGGCGGTATCCGAGACAGGGACGGGCAGAAGCACCGTTGGAGGCTGGTGGACGAGCCCAATGGCACCGGAAACGCTGAATGAATCACTCATCATCCAGCGGGCACCGAGTCGCGGTGCGACCGCGGTGTGATTAATGTCGTGAACCAGGTGATAGTTGTCTAGCCTTGTCCCACCCGAGATTTCAATCGATCCTCTCGTCCAGGTAGCTTCGGAATAGACCCCGGACGCAGTCGCCAGCGCCGGCGCGTGGAAGGTGTCCGTTGGGCTCGCGGCAGCGCGGGTCAGCAGCAGCCCAGAAAACTCCATGTCCGAGCTCGCACGTTCAATGTCGGCCCCAAATCGCAACGAGAACTCTCGCCCGAACTCGGTAGACCAACTCGTGCGCGCCGCGATGTTCGAGCGGTGGAGGCCAAATCTAACCACATCCGTTCCATCCTGAGCAGCGAAGGCCCCCATCTCCTCGGTGCCCGCGGTGAAACCGAGCTCGAACTGGCCATTCCCAAGCGGATTCCGGAGCCTCAAGTCCGCTCGATGGAATCGTGATCGAAGCAATCCCGACATTGCCCCTGGGGATTCCGAGAGACTCCCAACGACGTCCGAGCTACCGAGCACCAGGAGGCGCAGCTTTGCGTCACCCACTGATTGCTCGATTCGCCCCTGGTAGTCCCAGAAATCCGCAATCAACTCCGGTCCCTCGATTCCAGGAGCGGGTCGCGTGAGCTCCCGGAGCACCAGGGAACCCAGGAGGGGCATGTAGCTCAGCCTCCCTGCGAGCGTGACCCGCGGTCCTCCTGTTCCGAGAGGGGTTTCCAGGAATGCGCCGGCGTTGATGAGGTCGACCGAAGCGCTCCCACGCATCCTGTCATCGCGCGGGGCAGACACCCGCCCATGCACAACACCACCCAAGAGACCACCATATCGGAGCGGCGCAAGTCCCGGATGAAAGTCCATCGACTCGAGGAACTCGGAATGGATGACAGATGGTCCGAGGAGCAAATGGAACAGTTGCGGAACTCGCACACCATCGATGAAGTACCCAGTCGCCGCAGGAGCTGAGCCCCGTACCACTGGATATGAAACGCCGGACGCGAGCCCGGAAACGCCTGGGAGTAGCGTGACAACGCGCAACGGCTCACCCTGCGTGCCAGGAACTTCGCGTAGCTCCGCACCCTGGAGTCGAACGCGAGCCAGTTCACCCCGTTCCCGCTGGGACGTGACTCGGGTCTCATAGACCGACGGTCCACTCCTCTCGAGGCGGTAAACGACCTCAAGCGCCTCGCCATCTCGGAGTATCTCGGTGAAGGCCTTCTCAGAGTAGCCGGACGCGAAGACAATCACCTTGTAATCACCTGCCGGAAGCGAAACGCTGAACCGCCCCTCTATGTCCGTCTCGACCACGCGCTCCGGATTCCCGATGCGAAGAATTGCTCCGGGGATAGGCCTGCGGTCTCCGCGAACCTGGACGCGCCCATCGAGGCGGGCGGCGGTAATTGTCGCTTGTGCCGGGGCTTCGTCCGAGCCGTCGCCAGCAACAGCGACCACTGGAAACAACGCCCCCAACCAAAAAAGGACCAGACTACGAAAGAGGGTCCGGTGCACCTTGCCTCGCGTCGCGCTCATTGCATACCAAGAGTGGAAACCCAATCATGAGGGCGCCGGGAAAGCAGAAACGCCTTCCCGGCCATCCTCCGCAAGCCTCTAAGCGCTAATCCTCCCACCAGTAGAGGGTGCAGCGCTTGCCGACTGGGATCTTCGGCGACATGACCAACTTGTACATGTCCGTGTGAATGCCCAAGAACTTCGCCTTCGCTAGGATGATGTGGGCGTTGCTGTCAGAGGGCGTAAAGGAGATCATGCCGCTCTCAGTGGCGCCGTCTTGGAGGGAGATTTCTCCAGCGTACGACGATCCGTATTGATTCCGATAGCCCTTGACGCCCTTCCACCATGTCATGGACGAGGGCTTCTGGAGGGTGAATTCGTACCCATCCGGACGGGTGCCAGGGTTGCAGGCATAGCTAATCCAGTCACCATCGGACAAATACACTCGATACTCTCGACAAATGTAGGAGGTCTCAACGCAGACCTGATCGAGGTAGTAATCGCAAACCGTACGCCCCAGCTCAGGGTCGTAATAGCAGTCTTCGACTTCGACCCAGGCGTAACGCGTACATTCCCACCCACATGAATTCTGCATTTTTCCAAGGTCGTCCCACGAAATCGTTTCGACCGCCTTCGCGGGTGCACCAAAGAGAAGCGCCGTTACGAGCAAGAACCCACTCAACTTCCACGGTACATTCTGCATGATTTGCGAACCCCTCCCCACTAGCGTTTGAGCGCCCGAAAGATGCGGGCAGTCAGACCTTACCCCCCCCCCTGGCTGCTTGGCAAGCGGCCGAGCAAGCGTCGTCGCTGCTTCTCAGGGCGCGCCGCATGAACCGCGTTGGAGCCACACCCTATTCAGCCACACTACTGGTGTGGACGTTCGGGTACGAATGAAGCGGCCTCAGCCGTTCGGCGCACATGCGGAACGCATCCCATTTGGCCCTGTTCGGGCTCAACCACCCCGCAGTATTGACCTTCGGGACAGGGCGCCCCCATTGGCTTGCAGCGCAGAAAGCACACACTCTGTGTGCCAGAAAGCCCGCATACGTGGTACGCAGGACAGCTGTCGTGCTGAGCAGGATTACATGTTTGACGACATGCAAATCCTGCAACACCTGCACTCATACGGTAGGTGCACGTTTGCCCATCGGGACAGGGATGATCGAAGCAATTCTCACCCAGTTGCACGACGCATGCTGAAAGTTTGCCAGGAAGCGTCGCACATGCTTGACCATCCGGGCACCCCGTCTTCTTGCACGACGGACTACATCCCCAGCCCGCCGCAGTCTTGACACAAGTGGAATCGACCGGGCAACTGTTGGGCTGCTGTGGGGAACAGGTACGCGAGCAGCGGCCATGAAGACACAGCAGGTCGGTCGAACAAGTACGCTCAGGGGGACCTCCGAGGTTCAGACAGGGACTACCCTCCTGAGCCCTACCCGTAGGCACGCATTGGCGAACTGCAGGCCCAAACCGAACGTCGTTCACGGTACGGCACACGTCCGTCCCTCGGCAGTCATGATCAGTCTCGCACTCAGACCGAACACAGCGGCGCTCACGGGAAACTGGATCGAAACCGCAGGCCTCTCCGTCCCCGCAGTCAGAATTCTTCTTGCAACGACCACACTCCGGGCCTGCGTCCGAGCCAAAGCACGTGTAGGGGATGGCGCGTCGCAGTTCCTCATCGCTTGGAGGGACAACGCCAGGTACATCCTGGGGTGGGGAGCCCGCATCGAGAGCAATCGATGCGATGGCTCCCGGAGGTGGAGAACTCAATGTGACGCCATGCACTTTCACGTCGACTACGCGGACAGTACTTGGCGACGCCCCCACCTCATTTCCAGCATCAACTCCACGAGCGAGATGACTTGCGGCATCGCCGGCTGCCCTTAGTCCCAGCCACATCCCGACGATTACAAACGCACTCATCAACCACACCCATTTTGATTGCAGCAAATTGTTCATAAGTCGAGAAGCGCGCGTGATCGGTTAAGCGCTGGAGGCCGATTTCTCGGCCCTGGCGCGGCGTTGAAGGGGTTGGCGGTGGTAGCTGCGTTGGGTGTCGAGGACGGATGGGCGGCGGCGCCAATTGGGGTCGTGTCCCGCGGAGGCAATGTGGCTCCAGTGTTTGTCAGCGTCGGCGCCCGAAAGCCCGAATGCGCGGGCCACGTCATGGGACATACCTACCAGGGCGAGCGCCAAGAGGTGCGCGTGCAACGGAGTGTGAGTGCGAGGTGCCTTCGCGCTCTTCGGCCGCGTCTTCAGGCGGCGGCGGTGCACCAGCAGCGTGGTGGCGAAGGTGGCGATGAGGGAGGCGTGCAGCAGCGCCTTCACGCTGCACTCGCGCTCTCCCTTCGGCTCTTCCAGCCGGTAGGTCCCCTTCTCCAGCTTGTTGATGAGCTCCACTGCCCAGCGCACACGGTAGAGCGTGGCCACCTGAAGCGGCCCCACCGAGGGCGGCAGGTTGGTGAGGAAGAAGCAGTAGCTCTTCTCGGCGGGCACGCCGACGAGGCGCAAGGTGAGGGGCGCGGGGGCCCCTCCCACCGTGACACCCGCGTCGATGGCCTTGCCGATCAGCAGCAGGGTCTGGCTGTGCAGCAGCACGCCCAAGTCAGTGCCCGGGAAGAAAGTGCCAAGCACGTCCCCGCGAGCCACGCGCTGCACCTTCGGCTTCCAATTCTCCTTCAGCCGGATGGCGAACTTCACGTTGTGCGGGATGCAGGCGCGCAGGCGTCCCAGGGAGGCGTAGGCCAAGTCCACCAGCAGGCCATATTCACGCCGGAACTCATCGATGGTGAGGTGGTGCGTGTCCTGCTCGCGAAGTGGGCCCACCTCGTAGGCCACCGGCGCCCCGCTGCTCACCGACCCTCTCTGGTGCACCTTCAGGGCGGCGCAATCGCCTGTGCCCGTCCAGTCGTCCTTCAGGGCATCGCGCACCTTCACTCCCGTGGAGTCGACGATTCTCCAGTCTTTCATCGCGCCCAGGAGGCTCGGCAAGTCGAGCGCCTCTCCACGTGACTTCTCGAGCGCACGGCGGGCCAGCTTCTTCATGAGGCGCTCGAAGGACTCGTCGAACCTCTCGTAGTAGCTGCTGCGCGCCAGGCGACGGCCCACGCCCCTCTCGTAGGCGCGGATGGCGTCGGCCTGCATGCCACCGGTGGGCGTGTTGGCAGACAGCACCGCCGCGCGGCAGAAGCGCAGCACGTCCAGCTTGCGCTGTCGCTCCACGAAACCCAGCTCTTCGGCGAACGCCTCGATGTCTGCCGCCGGCAGAAGCTCCTCGAACAGCGCCTTCACTTCCTCTCCGGTCAGCTCCGCCTGCGGCTCGGCCCTCTTCATGGGCCGCTCCTGTCTCACGCCTCCGAGGCCCAGCGCAACCCGCCGGACTCACGAGGCTTTCTCGCTAACTGGACGCCCATGAGTCGAGAAGCTAAATCGCTGCTCGGAAGTCGCAGCGCCCGGGCGCGGTATCATGCCAGGGCGACGCCAGAGCGCAAGGCGGTGGAGGCGAAATACCCCGCCATCCTGGATGGCTTCTACGAGGGGATGCTCGAGGCCGGGTGAGCTCAGCTGAGGAGGCGCTCGAAGGTGACGACGCGCAGCGCTCGCCACAGACATGCCGCGGCCGCCACCGCGAGGACCGCCGCCAACCCGAGGCTCGACGCCACCGCCCCGGTTGCGGCGAACGCCACGCCCAGGCCCACGAGCACCGTGGGGCCCACCAGCAGTCCGGTGAGGTTGTTGGCTGTGCGGAAGTCCTCCGCCAAGAGGCTGATGAGCAGCGCGCCGCAGGTGGAGAAGGCGAGCGCGCAAACCAGGAGCACCCACAGCGCAAGCGCGAGCGCCGGCGTGCCCACGCCCGTGCGGAGCATCACCACCACGTCCACCGCGTAGAGAAGGAAGATGACGGGCACCGCCAGCGCCAGCAACGCGAGCACCTTGGCGAACAGTATCTGCCCCACCCGCACCGGCAGAGCGACGAGCAGCTCAAGCGTGCGCCCCTCGCGCTCGGCGATGAGCGCGTGCACGGCGGTGACGGAGAGGGCCACCAGCCCTCCGAGTGTGATGAACGGCGGGAAGAGTGCCCGCGCCATGGCCCTCGGGTCCTCCGCGAGGTGGCGCAGGGCCGGCGGCAGGGAGGCGCCCTCGGGCATCCGCTGTGCGGGGGCGTTGGCGCTCCCGAGCATCTGCCCCACGGGGATGAGCACGAGCACCAGCAGCGGGAGGAGGAGCGCGCAGGCCATGGGGGCGCGTCTGCGCGTTCTGAGTGTTGACGGCGCCTCGAGCCTCGACTTCGACGAGAGGGTCGGCTACCTGCGCGTAGGGCTCGTTGATGCGGAGGCGGTCGAGACTGCCCAGGCGAAGCTCGAGAATTTGGGCATTCCGCTCGACCAGGTCATTCTCCAGGTGGAGCCGCCGGCCATTGCCTGGGGGCAGTGGGCGGTGCGCACAAGGGTCCTGGCTGCCTAGAGAGCAACATCTCACTGGCGCCACTCGACCTCGGATGACGCCCTACCCCCGCGCGAACCCGGCATCCACGATGGCGCGCGCCTCGTGCACCACCGCGTCCAGGTGCGGGTGAGACTCCCCCGATTCCGTGGACACTCGAGATGTGATGGAAGCCGATCGCCGACTCTGGTTCCGAAGCAGCCACGCCGGCCCATGCATGCCGCCCCTGCATCAACTGCGCAGTGAGATGAGCGTCACACCGTCACCGCCCTCGTGCGATTCCCCAGGGCGGTACATCCGCACGTAGGGCGAGTGCGTCAGGTAGTCGCGGACGGCCTGCTTCAGCGCCCCGGTGCCATGGCCGTGGATGACGAGCGCCCCCTCCTCGCCCACGCGCATGGCGCGGTCGAGCGAGGACTCCAGCTCCCGGATGGCCTCCTCCGCCCGCATGCCACGCACGTCTACCTGGAGGTTGGGAAGCCGCATCTCCGAGGGCTTCGCCTCCTCGGCGCGCGCGAGCGCTGCAGCCTGCTTGTCGGCTGAAGGGAATTTTTGCTGCGGCTTCGCCCTGAGCGAATGGCCGAGTTCCTCGAGGGGAACGCGCATCTTCAGGGGCCCCGCGGCAACCAGCGCGTCCTTCTCCCCGAGTGCAACCACCTCGACGTCCCGGCCCAGGCCCACGTGATGCACCCATGCGCCCGGTCGCACCGTCACAGGCGCCTGCGCCAGCTGACCTACCGCGAGCTCCGCGCGGAGGGCAGCGGTGCGCTTCTGGATGTCCTCGACGCGCGTCTGTAGCTCCGCCCGCGCCTGCGCCGCGACCTTCTCGCTCGACTGTGCTCGCAGCGAGGTGAGGAGCCGCTGCACTTCCTCCATCGCTCCCTGGGTGGCCGACTTCACGTCCTCGAAGAACTTGACCTGGGCCTCCTTGCGCTTGCGGTCGAATGCCTCCTGCTCCCGCGCCAGCTTCTCCGCCCGCTCTTCGGCCTCGCGCGCCGCGCGCTCCACCTTCTCCCGCTCCTCGAAGAGACGACGCCGCTCCTCCTCCGCCGCAGCCAGTGCCTGCGCAAGAGGCCCGCCCGCACCGAGCGACAGCTCGCGCGCGCGACCGATGATGTGCTCCGAGAGCCCCATCCGCGCCGCGACGTCGATGGCGGACGAGGAACCCGACGCGCCGAGCTGCAGCTTGTACGTCGGCGCCATACGCTTGGAGTCGAAGCCCACGCGCCCGTTGATGAAGCGCGGGTCCATGTGCGCGAGCGCCTTGAGCTCCTCGAGGTGCGTGGTGACGAGCACCGTGGAGCCCTTGTCCAGCAGGTCCTCCAGGAGCGCGATGGCGATGGCTGCGCCCTCGCGCGGGTCCGTGTCCGCGGCAATCTCGTCGATGAGCGCGAGCGAGCCCTGTCCCGCTCCGACAGCGATGTTCTTGAGCTGCACCACGTGGGCGCTGAACGTGGAGAGGCCCTGCTCGAGGTCCTGCGCGTCACCCACCGCGGACTGCACCGCCGAGTAGAGCGGGAGGCGCGAGCCAGAGGCCGCGGGAATGGGCAGGCCAGCGCGGAGCATCAGCGCGCACAGGCCCACCGCGGTCATCGTCACCGTCTTGCCGCCCGCATTCGGGCCGGAGATGACGAGCGCGCGCGATTCGTTGCTCAGGCGCACGTCGTTGGGCACGACCTCGCTGCCCTTGAGGACCAGGCGCGGATGGCGAAGCAGCCGCAGCTCCACAGTGGCGTCCTGCGAGACGTCGGGCACATGCGCGTCCAGGTCCGCGGCCAGCACGGCGGCCGCCTCTGCCTCGTCCAGGTCCGCGAGCGCCTCCACGCCTTCGAGGATGCGCCCCGACTCCCGGCCCACCGCCTCGGTGAGCTCCTGCAGCACGCGGCGCTCCTCCTCGTCCACCATGGCCTGGGCGATGGCGAGGTCGTTGCCCATGCCCACGAGGTCCTCGGGCTCCACGAAGAGCGTCTGGCCGGACTGGCTCGCGTTGTGGACGATGCCCGGCACGTCATTGCGCGCCTGAGAGAGCACCGGCACCACGTACCGGCCGTTGCGCAGCGAGTAGTAGCTCTCCCGCAGGTGGAGGGTGAACTTCTCGTCGTGGAGCATCCCGTCGAGGCGGGACTTGATGTGACGGTGCAGGCCGCGCGTGCGGTCGCGTGCCTCCTTCAGCGCCGGGCTCGCCCGGTCCGAGATGGTGCCATCGGGCTCGAAGCAGCGATCCACCTTCCGCGCCAGGGTTTCGAGGAGGGGAAGCCGCCGGGAAAGGCTGGTGAGCCGGGGGAAGGTCTCCTCGCGGTCCTCGAAGGCGTCGCGGGTCTGCTCGAAGGCAAAGAGTATCTGCGCGATGGCGAGCAGCTCCCGCGGCTCGAGCACGGCGCGCTTCTCCGCGCGGCCCAATGCGTCGCGCACATCCAAGAGCCCGCCGAAGGGAAGGGACACCTGCTCCTGTAGGAGCCGGCGCGCCTCCTCCACGTGCGCCAGGGCGTCGACCACCTTCTCGTGGGTGTCGAGGAACGGGCGAGCGAGCGCGCGCTCGCGCCCCATGTCGGTGCGGCACCGCTGGGAAAGTGCACGGAGGACGTCCGGGTAGCCGAGGTCGTCGAGGGTCCGAGGAGAAACTTGCACGGCAGGCGCTTTCAGTTCGTGTGAGGCCCCCCGTCAAGGGGCGTTGAGGGAGGCGAGCCCCCTCTGTTATCAGCTGCGGCCTATGTGGCCGTTGATTTCGATGCTCGTCTGGTTGGGTGCCTGGGACTGGGACGGACCCGCGAAGCTCCAGGCGGCGCTGGCGCTCGAGCAGCAGGGAGATAGCGCCGCCGCGCTCGAGGCGCTCGACAGGCTCGCCGTCCGGGAGAAGGGGTGGGAGATGCCCCATCTCGAGGCGGCCCGGCTCCGCCTGAAGCTCGGCTCAGGGTTGGAGGAGGCCGAACGGCTCCTCACGCATGCCCTCGCGGTGGCACCCACCAATCCACGCGCGCATTACCTCAAGGGCCTGCTCGAGGCCGAGAGAGGAAACACCGCCGCGGCCATCCAGGCGCTCGAGCAGGCGGTCCAGCTGCGCGAGGACTTCCCGGACGCGCGCTACCGACTCGCGAGCCTCTGCGCGGACTCGGGCGACTGGCTCAGGGCCGAGCACCACTTCCGCGTCCTCTCGTCACATCGACCCGACTGGCTCCCCGTGAGGCTGGGGCTTGCGCGCGCGCTCGAGATGCAGGGCCGCCTGGAGGATGCCGAGGTCGAGCTGCGGCGCCTTCTCCGTGAGCAGCCCGAGAACACCGTCGCACGGCGCCGCCTGGCGGACCTCTACGAGCGCACGGGCCGTCCGGCCCTGGCGGAGCGTGTGCTGCAGGGTCACGCCGCTCCCGGTCGTCGGATGCGCCAGTTGAGGCCCTCCTCGCGCTGAACAGCGGGCGCCGGGGCTCCTCGCGTTTTCTGCCGCAGCACGGAGGTGGGCGATAGAGTGCGCGCCCCTGACGAGCCACCGGTGCGCGAGCACTTCCGCCTGGGAGAGACCATGTCGGTGAAGACGGGACTGGACGCGTGGGTGGAGAAGGGCTTCCGTGCGCTGCGGGGCAAGCGCGTGGGTGCCATCGTCAATCCCACCAGCGTGGATGCGCGCTTCCGGCACCTCGCGGACCTGCTCGCCGCGGCGGAGGGAGTGACGCTTGCCGCGCTCTTCGGCCCCGAGCACGGCATCCGGGGCGAGGCCCAGTACATGGTCGCGGTGGACGAGGCACGCGACGCGCGCACCGGCGTGCCCGTGCACAGTCTCTACGGGTCCACCTTCGAGTCCCTCTCCCCCAGGCCCGAGTGGCTCACGGGGCTGGATGCGCTCGTGTTCGACATCCAGGACGTGGGCAGCCGCTATTACACCTACGTCTACACCATGGCCCTGGCCATGAAGGCCGCCGCGAAGGCGAAGGTGGCGTTCTACGTCCTGGACAGGCCCAATCCGCTCGGTGTCGCGCTGATGGAGGGAAACCTCGTCCGCAAGGGCTACGAGTCCTTCGTGGGCCTCTTCGCGCTGCCAAACCGCCACGGCATGACGGCCGGCGAGCTCGCGCGTCTCTTCAACGCCCGCGAGGGCATCGGCTGCGAGCTCCACGTCGTGCCGTGCGAAGGACTGAAGCGCGACATGGAGTGGGAGGCCACGGGGCTGCCCTTCCTCCCGCCTTCGCCCAACATGCCCACGCCGGACACCGCGCGCGTCTACCCCGGCATGTGCCTGGGTGAGGGCACCAACGTCAGCGAGGGACGCGGCACCACCCGGCCCTTCGAGCAATTCGGCGCGCCGTGGCTCGAGCAGGAGCGCTTGCTGGAGCGGCTCGCGCGCGAGAGCCTTCCCGGCGTGGCCTTCCGGCCGGTGCGCTTCACGCCCACGTTCGACAAGTTCCGGGGCGAGTCCTGCGCGGGGGCCTTCATCCACGTCACCGACAGGCGCGCCTTCCTCCCGCTGCGCACGGGCATCGCCATCTTCCAGGCCATCCACGACGTGGCGCCCGCGCACTTCTCCTGGCGCGCCGATGCGTACGAGTTCATCGAGGACATCCCTGCGTTCGACCTGCTGTGCGGCACCGACCAGGTGAGGCTCGGCATCGAGCAGGGCAAGCTTCTGGACCAGCTGATGGCGGGCTTCCAGCAGGAATGTGATGCGTTCGCACGCGCGCGCGCGCCGTTCCTGCTGTACCCTTGACGCCGCGCCGGAGGAACTGGCGCCCCGAGCCCGGGATGGTGCAGCGAAGGAGGCCTCGCGACGGTGGAGGTGGCGATTCTCGGAGGTTCGTTCAATCCACCGCACGTCGGGCACCTCCTCGCGGCGCATTTCGTGCGGGCCACGCAGGCCGTGGACGAGGTGTGGCTCATGCCGAGCTTCCGCCACCCCTTCGGGAAGGCGCTGGCACCCTTCGAGCATCGGCTCGCCATGTGCGAGGCCCTGTGCCGCGACACCTCGGGCTGGATGCGCGCCGTGGACGTGGAGCGACACGTGCCGGGGGAGGGCCGCACGGTGGACACTCTCGAGCACCTCGCACGCACGCGTCCGGACGTCCGCGTGACGCTCGTCATCGGCTCGGACCTCCTGCCGGACCTCCCGAGCTGGAAGGCCTTTCCCCGCATCCAGGAGCTCGCGCGTGTGCTGGTGGTGAACCGGGCTGGCTACCCGGACCCACACGCCGTGGGGCCTCCGCTCGCCGAGGTGTCCTCCACGGCCGTCCGCGAGGCGCTGGAGCGGGGCGAGGAGCCGGTGGGCCTCGTGCCGCGGGTGGTCCTCGAGTACCTGCGCACGCACAGGCTCTACGCGCGCTGAGGGTGCGCCGCGGCGCTCACTCGAAGGCGACGCTCACGAGGTGGAGCGGCGGAAGGCCATCATCCGCGCGCACGGCCACCTGGTAGCGGATGCTCACGGGGAATGCGGAGCCAAACGAGGTGCGCAGCGCCACGGAGCCGCCGCCAACCCGGTGATTCCTGTTGCCTTCCGGAGCCCCGAGCGGCGTGCCCGCCGTATCCGTCATGGCCCAGGTGGCAAATGCGTCCACGTCCACCTGACGGAGGAAGAAGGAGGGGAGGACGTACAGGAACGACGCCCAGCCGTGGTCGATGACGAAGCTGTAGCGGTAGCGCGCCGTCGCCAGCGCGAGCCGGGTGGCCGCCAGCTGCACGTCCTCGTAGCCACGCAGCGGCTCGACGAAGGCGAGGTTCCCGAGGCTCGGAAGCGGCTCCTCGAAGCGGTTCACGGGCCATCCGAGGGCCAGATTGCTGAACTGTGGGCTGACGCCGCCCACCCGGAGCAGCCCCGCCGGCGCGTTCGGGAGCGCGCGTCCCATCACGCGGAGGGTGAGGCTGTCGTCATCGAAGGGCGTGGGGACGGCGCCGAAGAGGTCCAGGCGCACGTCCCCAACGGCGAATCGGTTCGCGAAGTTCGTGGCGTACACGGCGCCCTGGAGGTTGACGCCCACCGCCCGGTGGAGTCCCCCGTCCGAGGTGGAGTCCGCGGCGAAGTAGTCCATCGCGATGCGCGGGCCGCCCAGGCGTCCCGCGGGGCCCGCGTCGAGCACACCGGGTCTCACGTCACGCTGGAAGCCGAGCAGCGAGAAGGCCACCGGCGTGGTCCAGAAGCTGCGAGACGCGGAGAGGGACGCGGTCCAGTCCGTGCGGGGACCGAAGGGCGTGCGGTTGAAGCCCGCGGAGAGGAACCAGGGCGCGAGCTGGAAGTTTCCGTAGCCCGCAGCGATCGAGGGACCGCGCCTCTCGGTGTCGAAGGTGAGGTTGAGCGCGTAGGTGTGGCGCGAGAGGCGGTCCGCACCCTCGAGCGAGAGTCCGTAGGAGAGGGCCACCTGCTCGTCCGCTCCGACACGAAGGTTCGTGACGAAGGGCAGGTGCAGCTGAGGAAGGAAGAGCCCATCCAGCGATGAGTACGGAGCGTCCGAGAGGACCTCCACCTCACGCGTCTGGGGAAGCTCGAGCTCGGGCGACGGCGCGTGCACGACCGGTGCTGCCCGAGCGGACGCCTCCAGGACCTCGGGCAGCGGAGCGGTGTCGAGCGTCCAGTGCCAGGCCTCGCGGTTGAGAAACGCCACGCGGCCATCGCCGAGCGGGCCGGGGTCGAACGCGAGATACGGCGCGTCCGTCACCAGGGTCAGGGTCGCTCCGTCCACATCCAGCAGGGCCACCTGCCCACGCCCCTCGCTCTCCCGGAGGAACACCACGCGCCGCGCATCCACCCAGCGGGGTGCGTAATCCAGCGCGACGTCCTGCGTGAGCACGCGCAGACCGCCATCCTCCTCGCGCATCACCAGGTCGTACTGCCCATTCATCCAACGCGGGAAGACGATGCGCCGCCCATCGGGCGACACCGCAGGCGGTGCGAGCGTTGTTCCGGCGGGGAACGCCGTCAGCGCTGTCTTCGTCCCGGTGGCGAGATCGAGCCGCACGAGGTTCGACGTCCCATGTTGCACTTCCACGTACACGTAGCCGCGGCCATCCGGTGTGACGTCACCGCCGAGCCCGCTCAGACCGTCCCAGATGCGCCTCAGGGCGCCGGTGCGCGCGTCGAAGGAGAGGAGCCGGGACACGTCGTTTCCCTCCTCGTCCACGTCTCCGAGGACCGCGAACAGCGCGCCGCCGTCTGAACTGAAGCGCAATCCGCTCACGACTGTGGGACTGGCAGCGAGAAAGGCGCGCTCCGGGAACAGGGGCGTCAGCCACCTGTCCAGACGGAGCCGTCCATCGCGCTCCCAGACGCGGAGGGTGGGGACCTGGTCGCGCCCCTGGAAGAGGACCGCCATCGCGCCGTCCGCCGGCGAGGTGGCCAGGCGCGCCACGAAGCCGAGGTCCTCCGCGACGACGTGCTGGTCCGCGGGCCGCGCGCGCTTCG
This sequence comes from Myxococcaceae bacterium, assembly GCA_022616315.1. Taxonomy (GTDB): domain Bacteria; phylum Myxococcota; class Myxococcia; order Myxococcales; family Myxococcaceae; genus JAKEEX01. The sequence continues at coordinate 21,477 of JAKEEX010000471.1, read as the reverse complement.
GGAGCGTGCGCTTCAGGTGCGCGTTGAACTCATCGAACGCCGCCCCGATGCTCTTGCCGAACACGGACTTGAACCGCAGGGTCAGCCCCAGGTTGAGGGTGGCGCTGCTGCCCACGCTCTCCACGTACTCCCAGAGGCGCTCCTCCCCGTAGGTCGCGGCGAGCCACTCCACGAACGCCATCCCCGTCTGGTAGTTCGCTCCGAAGGGTTGGACCGCGCGGTTCGCGGGGTTGAGGAAGCCGGCGTCCAGCCACGCCTCGCTCGCGACACCCGACTCCCACCACCCGCGAAAGATGGGGCTGTTCGGACGCCCGGTGCGATGGCCGAGCCGGCCCTCGTACCAGGTGGCCAGGCCTTCGAGGAACCAGGTCTCGCTCAGGATGTTGGGCTGCAGGAGACCGCCACTGAGCGTGTTGAGCACCCGCCAGCCGGCTCCCACCTGCTGAAGTTGCACGTAGTGGACCGCCTCGTGGCAGGCGACGTCGCTCACGTTGCCGAGCTGGAACCAGCTGAACATCTCGAGCGTGACGTGGTTGGGCAGCACCATCTGCTGCGGCTGGCCCGGGGTGAGCGAGGCCACGTACGCATTGTTGAAGTTCGCGCCCGTCACCACCACGAGGAGCTTCTCTCGAGGCACGACGGGTGCCTTCGCGCGGAGCAGGTCCACGCAGCCCTCGAGCCGCGCGGCCACGCGGAGTGCCTCGGCACGCGATGCCTCGGGGTAGTAGAGCTCGAGCGAGCGCGTCTCCATCCTCCGCATGGGCTCGCGCGCGAGGGACGCGGCGATGTTCGAGGGGAAGCGGGGAGAGAGCGACGCACAGCCCGCGAGCCACAGGAGGCACAGCGGGGGAACGAGGCGGAGCCACATGCGCGGCCAACCATCGCCCGGGCGACGGGTGGACGTCCATGAGGGATGGCCCGTGCCCCCGCCGAGTGAGGGAGTGACCGATCGCGTGATGGAAGCGGTGGCGCACGTGAGGGCTCCCACGGTAGAGGGGGTCCTTTCCCGAAGCCTTAGAAGAGGTCCAAAGCCCCCATGGCCCAGAAGCAGCCCTTTCCTCCGCACATCCAGGCCGCCCTGGAGCAGATCTCCGAAGCCATCGGGCGCGTCGAGGGCAAGCCCGTGGACCTCGCTGCCGCGCCGTGGGCGGAGGTGGAGAAGTCGGTCATCAAGCTGCTCGGTGGGCCCTTCCGCATGGACCGCCCCGAGCACCAGATGGTGGCGCTGGGGCTCGCCGGTGCCTTCGCGCTCCGGCTCATGACGGAGCAGGGCGCGTTCTGGTTCCCCAACCGGGATGCACTGGAGGGCGCGACGCTCGGGTTCGGGGATGCGCTCATCATGCTCTCGCCCTTCGGCGCGGTGGCGGACGCCCTGTCGGCGGGCAACCTGGCGAAGCTCGACCAGGCGGCCACGGAGGTGCGCCGGACCCTCGGGCAGGTGCGGTTCCAGGCGCAGCCCGGACAGCAGCCGCCGAGGCTCACGGCCATCGACTACCAGCGCCTGTTCGACCCGGGCTTCCTCCAGTTCGTGCTCCTCGACGAGAAGAAGGCGAAGAGCACCTGGGAGAGCCGGCCGGATGCGCTCGGTCGCGAGGTGCGGGACGCGCTCGGACGCACGCAGCCCGCGCTCCCTGCGCAGGTGCGCCAGCAGTTCGATGCGCAGATCCTCGGTGCGCTCCAGCAGCTGGACCCTGCAAAGCCACTCATCGAGCAGATCGAGACGGCTCCGCGGATCGCGGAGCTGATGGCGCACCTGTTCGCGACGGTGGGCGGCACCGGCAGTGCCCCGGAGGAGTTCTGGCAGGGGCTCTGCCTGCCGCTGCTCTTCATCGGTGCTCCTGCCACGTTCCCGCCCCTGGACGAGGAGGAGCTGGAGGCCTTCCGAGCGGGAGCGGACCCGCTCGCGCTGTTCGTCGAGGTGGTGCCCTACCAGCGCCGTGCACCCGAGGAGGGACTCCTCGGAGCCTTCGAGGTGGAGGACGTGACGCTGCCGCACCCCTCGTTCCAGCGCGTGAGCACGCCGCGCCTCTTCCGGTTGGACCGCGACAAGGTCGCGGCGCTCGTGAAGGACTTCGACGCCCCCAAGACGCGCGATGCCGTCCAGCGCTTCATCGCGTACCTCGAGGAGAAGAGCGGCGCGCGCATCAGCGAGGCGGAGGCGAGCAAGCAGATGATGGATGCCGCCATGCAGCTGCTGACGGACCTGCAGCGCGCGGTCTCGCAGGGCACCGGAGAGCTCTGCCTTCGCCGCCTGACGGAAGGCGAGGCCTCCAGCGAGCCCACGATGGCGGTGGTGCGAAAGGCCCTCCAGGGCCCCCGCATCATCCTCGCCTAGCCCCTTTTCCGCTTCGCTTCCCCCTCCGCCCACTCTCCCCTCTCCCTCTGGGAGAGGGACGGGGTGAGGGGGCCGTGTCCTTGCCGCGACTCCCCGCAGCCCCCACCCGCGCCATCGCCGCGCGCACCTCCTCCGGCAGCGTCGCGAGCCGGAGGCTCCACTCCACCAGCGGCCGATACACCGAGGCCACCTCGGGCGGCAGTGCGTCCAGGTGCGCGCGAACCACCTCCACGTCCCCACGCGCGACGGGCCCCGTGAGTCCCCGCCGGAGCCCCCGCTCCTCCACGCCCTTCAACGCGGAGCGCATCAGCGGCACGAGCGCCGCCACCGCCTCCTCCTCCGTGAGTCCCGCTTCGGCCAGCGCGCGCGCCGCCGCGGCCAGCAGGGACACGGCACCACCCGCGCTCAGCACCGCGCCAGCGTGGTAGGCGGGCCGCGCATGCTCGGGCACGTGGAGCGGCCTCAGGCCCAGGTCCACCGCCATCCGGCGCAGGTGACGCAGCAGGGCAGGGGAGCTCGCGCTCAACGCCACGGAGTGCCCCGCCAGGGAGGCACGTGGGTCCGACACGGCCACCAGTGGGTGGAAGGAGCCGAGCGGGCGGCTCCGCACCTCCTTCGAACGTCCGAATGCCTCCAGGGAGAGCGCGCCGGCACAGTGGACCAGCGCGCAACGCGGAGAGAGCAGGGGCGCCACCGCCTCCGCGCGCCGTGCCACCGCCGCATCCTGCACCGCGAGGACACACACCCGCGCCGCACGCAGGGCCCCCGCATCTGCGAGCGCGACGCCGAGCTCCTCCGCCCGACGCCTGCTCGCCGGGGCCTCCGCGAGCGCGGTGACGGTCCAACCCGCGCGCTGCAGTCCCAGCGCCAGCGCTCCCCCGAGCCGGCCGAAGCCCGCCACCACCACGGCCGGACGGCGGCTCGCGCGTGCGGTCACGGCCGGACGCGCTCGAAGCTCAGGGCGCCCGCCTGCAATGCAACGCGCACGGTGTCCCCGGGGATGAAGTCACCCGCGAGGATGCGCTCGGCCAGCGGCGCCTCCACGAGCCGCTGCACCGTCTGGCGCATGGGCCGCGCTCCTAGCTGCGGATCGTATCCGCCACCGCGCAGGAGGTGCCCCACCACGTCCTCGCCGGCCTCGTAGCGGATGCCCTTCTCCGCGGCGAGCCTGCGCGCGCTCTCCGCGAGGAGCAACCCGGCGATGCGCGCGATGTCGTCCTCCTGAAGAGGGCGGAAGGCGAGCCGCTCGTCGATGCGGTTCCAGAGCTCCGGCGGCAGCGCACGGCGCGCAGACTGTGAGGCGGTGTCGAGGTCGCTCGCGTGAGCGTCCTCCGCGGACCCCACGCCGAAGCCCATGGTCCTGCCGGTCCGCGCGAAGGCCTCCGCGCCCAGGTTGGTGGTCATCACCACCACGGCATTCGAGAAGTCCACGTGCCGGCCCTTGCCGTCCGTCAAACGCCCCTCCTCCAGCACCTGGAGCAGGAGCATGTGCACGTCACGGTGGGCCTTCTCCAGCTCGTCGAGCACCACCACCGAGGAGGGCCGCCGCCGCACCGGCTCCGTGAGCTGGCCGCCCTCGCCATGGCCGACATAGCCCGCGGGCGCGCCGATGAGGCGGCTCACCGCGTGTTGCTCGGACAGCTCGCTCATGTCGACGCGCACGAGCGCGTCCCGGCTGCCGAAGAGCACCTCCGCCAGCGCGCGCGCCATCTCCGTCTTCCCCACGCCGGTGGGGCCGAGGAAGAGGAAGCTGCCCATCGGCCGGCGGCTGGCGAAGCCCGCGTAGTTCCGGCGGATGACGCGCGCGAGCCTCTCCACCACCTCGCGGTGCCCGATGACGCGGGCCTGGAGGTCCTCCTCGAGCCGGAGCAGCCGCTCCGAGTCGTTCATGAGGAGGCGCTCCTCGGGGATGCCGGCCACCTTGGCCACCACGCGCGCCACGTCCGCCGGCTCCACGCGCTCGCGGCCCTCGCGGCTGCAGCGGCTGCCGGCGAGGTCCATCACCGAGATGGCCTTGTCCGGCAGGAAGCGGTCCGTGATGTAGCGCGCGGCGAGCGAAGCGGCGGACTCGAGCGCTGCCGGCGCGTAGGTGAGCCCGTGGTGCTCCTCGTAGCGGTGCTTCACGCCCGCGAGGATCTGCACCGTCTCGGGGATGGTGGGCTCGTCCACCACCACGGGAGTGAAGCGCCGCTCGAGGGCGGGGTCCGCCGAGATGAACTTGCGGAACTCGTCGTGCGTGGTGGCGCCGATGCAGGGGAAGTCGCCGCGTGCCATGGCGCTCTTCAGCTCGTTGGCCGCGTCCTGCGCGCCCTCGCCCGTGCTCCCCGCACCGATGAGGGTGTGAATCTCGTCGATGAAGACCACCACCCGGCCGTCCGCGCGCTTCACCTCTTCCTTGATGGCGTTGAGGCGCTCGCTGAACGAGCCGCGGAGCTGGGTGCCGGCCACGAGCGTCGCCGTGTCGAGCTCCACCACGACGCGGTCCGCGAGCACCCCCTTGAGCCCCAGGAGCGCCTGGGCCACGCCCTCCACCACCGCCGTCTTTCCCACGCCCGGCTCACCGACGAGGCAGGGGTTGTTGGTACGGCGCTTGCCGAGGATGTCGATGACCTCGTCGATCTTCCTGTCGCGGCCGACGACGGGGTCCAGGCGGTCCTGTGCGGCCTCCAGCGACAGGTTGCGCCCGAGCGAGGTCAGCATCGGGAAGAGCTTGGGGTCGAGGAACAGCGCGCCCCCCGACGGCGCGGGCAGGGACTGCGCCGGCGCGAGCTCCGGGGTGGAGTCAGGCACCTGCGCCCCGGTGCTCGCCTCGCGAGCCTGGACCTGTGGCGCGACCTCCAGCGAGGACGGCAGCGCGTCGTCCCCCTCATCGAACAGCTCGCGGATGGAGGGGAGCGCCGGAGCCGGGGAGCGCGCCGGGGCCGGAGCCGGCGTCGCCACCGCCACCCGCGACGTGGCCTGTGGCAGCGGAGATGGGGGTGCACCCAGCGGTCGGCCCGCCCCGGGTGTCGGCGCGGGAGCGGGAGGACGACCGAGCTGGAGCTTCCGCGGCATCCGCCCGCTCAGCTGGTAGGAGAGGGCGGTGTTCCGGAGCGAGGTCAGGTCCACGCCCACTCGCGCGAGCAGCTCCTGGGCGGCGCAACGAACGCGGGTGATGCCGATGAGCAGATGAAGGCAGTCCGCCTCCCGGGAGCCGCAGTTGCGGGCGATCTCCCGGCTGCGGTCGAGGAGCTCTCGCAGGGCCCCCTCCGCCTCCACGGGCGCGGCCGTGAGGGACTCGAGCAGGCGGTCCTCGTCTACCCCCCGCTCCCCGAGCAGCAGGGCGGCCCGGTTCTCCACCGTGTAGAGGGCGAGCAGGAGGTGGGCGGAGGTGAGCCTCTGGCTGACGCTCTGCGAGATGTCGTTCGCCTCGGCGAGCACCTGTGCGAGATCCGTGCTGTCGACCATTCGCTCCCCGTGGGCAGGGAGGCCGGATGTACACCGACCGGATTCATCCAGCAAAGTTTCAGCGACAGGGTGCTACATCCGGCGGCCGTCCGTGTCCCTTTTCCTGACCGTAGGAAATTGAAATCACCCAGCGTCGTTCTGTCGGCACGACCGCCCGCCATGTCCTCCCTCCACCTACCAGCCAGAGCCCTCGTGGACCCCTTGGATGGGGTTCCTGCCGCCGTCTCCTCGTCGCGCTGGGCCGTACCGCTCGTGATGGTGGCCCTGGCCACCGCGCTCTCGGGGGCCGCCTTCGCGCTTCGCTGGGACTCCGCCCCCTCCGTCGTCACGGAGCTCCAGCAGAGTGGGGAGCTCACCCGGCTCACGGAGCAGGAGATCCTGGAGAAGATCCAGGTGGCCAGCCGCACCCAGCTCGTGGGCGGGGTGGCGAAGGGCGTCTTCGTCATCCCCTTCTTCGTGCTCGCGGTCGCGGCGCTGCTGGCGGCGGCGGGCTGGCTCTTCGGGGCGCGGGGTCGCTTCGCGCAGCTCTTCACCGCCTCCGCGGTGGCGTTCCTGCCGGTGGGCCTCTACCACTTGCTCTTCGCGGTGTGCGCGCTGCGTCAGAACGGGCTGAGTGAGGCGCAGGCGAAGGTGCTCCTGCCGAGCCACCTGGGCGCCTTCCTCACAGCGTCACCCAAGCTGGCCAGCGCGCTGGCCATGGCGGACTTCTTCAACGTGTGGAGCGTGGTGCTGCTGGGGCTCGGCTTCTCCGCGGCCACTGGCATGCGCAAGGGTCGGGCGCTGCTCCTCTGTGCAGTGATGTTTGCGATGTACGTGGGGGTCTTCCTCGTGGGGCTTCCGGGAATGTCGGGAGGTCGATCGTGACAGGGTTGTTCGTGGGACTCGTGCTGGCGGCCACGCCCATCTCGCTGGACGAGGTGCGCGTTCAGAGCCGGGAGAATCTGCAGAGCCTCCGGGCCGAGCTCGAGGCGCAGAAGGCGGCGCTGGGCGAGCAGGGGGCGCGCGCCGGGCTCCTCCCGCAGGTGTCGGTGGGCGCCAGCATGGGCGGCGCATGGCAGGGACCGACGCGGAGCTTCAACACCGTTCCGGACGGGCAGGGCGGCTACGTGCGCCAGTCGGTGGACACGCCGGCCGTGGACTTCCGCAGCTTCGCCCTCTCGGCCTCGGTGTCACAGCTGCTCTTCGATGGGGCACGCTGGGCGCAGCTCGCGCAGGCGGGCGCCACGTCCGAGGCCGCGCGCGGTGAGGCGGCCGAGCAGCGCGCCGCCTCCGAGCTCGAGGGCGTGCGCCGCTTCTACGCGCTCTTCAAGGCGCAGCGCTCGCTCCAGGTGCTCGAGGACAACGTGCGCCGCAGCGAGGACCAGGTGGCCCGCGCCCGTGCGCTCTTCCAGGCCGGCCGCATGCCGCAGACGGAGGTGCTGGCGGCCGAGGTGAACCTGGGCAACGACCGCATCTCCGTGCTCAACCAGAGGGCGCAGGTTGCGGGCACCCAGGCGGATCTCGCCGCGTGGCTCGCGCGCTCGGGCCTGGAGGAGCTCGACGCCGTGGACCCGAAGCTCCCCACGGAGCCGGCGCCGGCTCCCTCCCTCGAGGAGGCCGCGAACCGTGCCAAGGGCCAGCGGGCGCTGCTCGTGGCGCTGAACGCCCGCGTGAAGGCCGCGGACGCCTTGCGCACCCAGGCACTGTCGCAGTTCCTCCCGCGCGTCTACGCGCGCGGCACCTACTCCCGCAACGGTCCGGAGGCGGGCCTGGTCTACTCGGACCTCGCGCGGCAAAACGAGCTCACCGGCGGCCTCTCACTCGAGTGGGACCTGTTCAACGGCTTCGGCCACGCCGCGGAGGCGGACCAGGCCGCACGCACCCGCGCGCAGGCCGAGGCGCAGCTCACGCAGACCGAGCACGAGCTGGAGGCCGAGGTGCGCAAGGCACACACCTCGTTCCAGCACCAGGTCGAGGCGGCGAAGGTGGCGGGCGCGAACCGTGAGACGGCCGGGCGCAGCCTGGAGCTGACGAAGCAGAGGTTCGAGGCGGGCGCGAGCACCACGCTCGAGGTGCGCGATGCCCAGTTCAAGCTTGCCCAGGCGGAGCTGACCCTGGTGCAGAGCCGTGTGGATGTGGAGATGGCCCGCGCCGCGCTCGAGCGCGCGATGGGGGCGATGGGTGGAGGGAACTCGCCATGACGTGGTGGAAGGGACTCATTGCGGCGCTGCTCGTGGTCGGAGCCGGGGCCATCACTTTCGGTGGCCTGCGCGAGCGGCCGCCAGCGCCCACCGAGGTGCAGCTGTCGAAGGCCCGCAAGGGCACCATCACCCGCACGCTGGCCGGCGCGGGCAAGGTGCAGGCGGCCACCACGGTGAAGATCTCCTCCAACGTGTCGGGCGAGCTCACCGAGCTGCTCGTCAAGGAGGGGGACCGCGTGACGAAGGGGCAGGTGCTGGCGCGCGTCGACCGGCGGCGCATCGAGGCCGCGGCGAAGCAGGCCAACGCGGCCCAGAGCGCGGCCCGGGCGGACATCACCCTGGCCCAGGTGGACGTGGACCGGACCACCCGTGAGCAGGCACGGGTGAAGGGACTCGTGGACAAGGGCATGGCCTCCCCGGCCGAGCTCGAGAGGGCGCAGTCGGACCTCGACGCCGCGCGTGCGCGCGTGTCGGCGGCGCAGCAGCGCCACGCCCAGGCGGGTGCGACCGTGGACGAGGCCCGCACCCAGCTGGCCAACACGACGCTCGTCGCCCCCATCGACGGCACCGTCATCGAGCTGTCCCGCGAGGTGGGCGAGCGCGTCCGCGGGAGCGATCTGTCCGAGGACGTGGTGATGACCATCGCCGCGCTCAACGCGATGGAGGTGGAGATCGAGGTGGGTGAGCACGAGGTGGTGCACCTGGCCAAGGGCCAGCGCTCCGAGATCACCATGGACGCGCTCGAGGGCCAGGCCTTCGAGGGCACCGTCGTCGAGGTGGCCCAGAAGGCGCTCATCAAGAACCCCGGCACCGAGGCGGAGGTGACCACCTTCCCGGTGAAGGTGGCGCTCGCCACGCGGCCTCCCGGCGTGCTCCCCGGCATGAGCGCCGAGGTGCGCGTCTTCGCCGAGACGCACAACGGCGCCATCCTCGTGCCCATCCAGTCCGTGACGGTGCGCCCGGAGAAGAGCCTGCCGGACGCTCCGGCCGCGGTCCCCGGTGACGGCACCTCCCTGTCCGCCGGCAAGCGTGGCGAGCAGCTGGCGAAGGTGGTCTTCGTCGTGGACACCACCATGAAGGCCACGGCGCGCAAGGTGCGCACGGGCATCGCGTCGGACACGGAGCTGGAGATCCTCGAGGGGCTGCAGGAGGGGGACCGCGTCATCGAGGGCCCCTACCGCACGCTCTCCAAGGAGCTCAAGCACGGGGACGTCGTGACCGAAGGCAAGGGCGGCCCCGGTGGTCCGCGCGGTCGCCAGAGCTGAGTCGAGGAACACATGCTCATCTCGGTCGAGGACATCACCCGGACGTACGTGGTCGGCGGCGAGACGGTGCACGCGCTCCGTGGCGTCAGCTTCACCCTGGACAAGGGGCAGTGGGTGGCCATCGTGGGCCAGTCCGGCTCGGGCAAGTCCACCATGATGAACGTCCTGGGCTGCCTGGACACCCCCTCCGGTGGCCGCTACATGCTCAACGGGCAGGACGTGTCCCGCATGAGCGATGACCAGCTCGCCGGGGTGCGCAACCGCGAGATCGGGTTCATCTTCCAGACCTTCCAGCTGCTCCCCCGCGAGACGGCGCTGGCCAACGTGGAGCTGCCGCTCGTCTACCGGGGTCTGCGGCCGAAGGAGCGGAGGGAGAGGGCGCGCGCGGCGCTGGACAAAGTGGGGCTGACGCCGCGCATCCACCACCGGCCCAACGAGCTCTCCGGTGGTCAGCGCCAGCGCGTGGCCATTGCGCGGGCGCTGGTGGCCGAGCCGAGTCTCCTGCTCGCCGACGAGCCGACGGGAAACCTCGACTCCGCGACGGGTGAGGAGATCATCAGGCTCTTCGAGCAGCTCCACCACGCGGGCCACACCATCATCCTCGTCACCCACGAGCCCAAGCTGGCGGCGCGCTGCCCGCGCGCCATCCGCCTGAGCGACGGCCGCATCGTGGACGACGGGCGCGGTGAGGCGGTGGCCTTCGGGAGCCGGCGGGAGGCCGTCGGTTGAGCGCGCGCGTGGACCTGGTGGAGGGCGGCCGCATCGCCCTCTTCAGCCTGCGGGCCAACCGCCTGCGCACGGTGCTCACGACGGTGGGCATCGGCATCGGTGTGGCCACGCTCCTGGCCATCGTGGGCATCATCCAGGGACTCAACACGTCCTTCGACGCGCAGCTGGCCAACATCGGGGCCAACAACCTCTTCGTCTCCAAGTGGCCGTGGGTCATCAAGGGAGACTGGTGGGAGTTCCGGAACCGGAAGGACTTCACGCTCGAGGACGTCGAGCTGGTGCGGGCCCAGTCCACGTATGCCACCGCCGTGGCGCCCATGTCGGGCCGCTCGAGTGACGTGGCCCACGGCCCCGAGCAGGTGTCCAACGTTCGCATCAACGGCACGACCCGCGAGTACCTCACCATCGGCGGGCTGGACGTGGTGCAGGGCCGCTTCCTCACGGACGCCGACAACGAGACGATCGCAGCGGTGGCGGTCCTGGGGGCAGACGTGGCGGGGTCGCTCTTCCCCGGGATCGATCCACTGGGGCGCTCGGTGCGCATCGACGGGCGGCCGTTCCGGGTGGTGGGGGTGCTCGGGCGCGAGGGCAAATTGCTCGACAACAACCTCGACCTCCAGGTGCTCGTCCCCTTCAAGACCTTCCGCGCCCTCTTCGGCAAGGGGCGGAGCCTCACGATCGCGGTGTCCATCACGCGGCTGGAGGACCTGGCGCTGGCGGAGGACCAGCTGGTGGGCATCCTGCGCCGCGCACGGGGAACGCCGCCGGACGCACCGGAAGACTTCAGCATCAACAAGCCGGACCAGCTGGCGAGCACGTACGAGCAGCTCACGGGCGCCCTCTACGGGGTGGCCACGGGCATCGGGCTCATCACGCTGCTCGTCGGCGGCATCGGCATCATGAACATCATGCTGGTGTCCGTGCGAGAGCGGACCCGTGAGATCGGCGTGAGGCGGGCGCTGGGGGCGCGCAAGCGCACCATCGTGCTCCAGTTCCTGATGGAGGCCTCGGCGGTGTCCGCGTTCGGTGGCGCGCTCGGGACGGCGGTGGGCCTCGCGGGCGCCAAGATCGTCTCCGAGATCAGTCCCCTGGCAGCGGCCGTGCAGCCGCTGACCGTGGCGGGCGGCGTCGGCTTCGCAGGCATGGTGGGGCTACTCTTCGGGATCTGGCCCGCGGCCCGTGCCGCCAACCTCGATCCGGTCGAGGCCCTGCGGTACGAGTGAGGGACGGTTCGCGCACATGAGCGGCTTCCTGGACAACATGCGGCTGGCGCTGGGGACGTTCGTCGCCAATCCCCTGCGCTCGCTGCTGACGCTGATCGGCATCGTCATCGGTGTGGCCACCGTCGTCTCGATGATGGCCCTCATCGAGGGCCTCCGGCTGAAGGTGAACCACGACCTGTCGTTCCTCGGGGCCAACACCTTCGAGGTGAGCAAGTGGCCCAGTGGCTTCGGGCGCTACAACTGGCGCAAGTACGCCATGCGGCCGGACCTCACGGTGGAGGATACGGAAGCCATCCTCGAGCGAAGCCCGTCGGTGCTCCGGGTGGCCGCGGCGGACGACGAGGGGGGCCAGAAGGTCTCCACGGCCGACGCGGAGACGCGGCCCAGCGTCTTCGTGGTGGGCGCCACCCCCACGTACGAGGAGACGGCGGGGATCACCGTGGCCCAGGGCCGCTTCTTCGGGGAGGTGGACGAGGTGGAGGGCCGGGCGGTGGTGGTGCTCGGCCTGGACGTCGTGGACGTGCTGTTCCCGGGACAGGATCCGCTGGGCAAGGAGGTGCGGATCCGCGGGCGACCCTACCGGGTCATCGGTGTGCTGCAAAAGCGCGGAAGCTTCCTCGGCATGGTGAGCCTGGACAACATGGCCCTGATGCCGCTGCGCTCCTTCCTGAGCGTCTACGGCATGCAGCGCTCGCTGGACATCAGCGTCCAGGCGACCTCCCCGGAGCTGCTCGAGAAGGCGCAGGCGGAGACGCGCACCCTCTTGCGTGCGCGCCACAAGCTCAAGCCGGGGGATGCCGACGACTTCGACATGACGACCAACGAGTCGATGACGAAGTCCTTCAACCAGCTCTCGCAGGTCATCGCCGTGGCGTCGTTCGGCGTGTGCCTGCTGTCGCTGGTGGTGGGCGGCATCGGCATCCTCAACATCATGCTCGTGAGCGTGACGGAGCGGACGCGGGAGATCGGCGTGCGCAAGGCGCTGGGGGCACGGCGCAAGCGCATCCTCGCGCAGTTCGCCACCGAGGCCGTCGTGCTCGCGCTCGTGGGCGGGGCCATCGGCGTGGGGATGGGCTACGGCCTCGCCTTCCTCGGGCGCTGGATGCTCGGCTTCCACACGGTGGTGCCGCTGTGGGCCGTGGCGCTGTCGCTCGTGATGAGCTCCGGCGTGGGTCTCGTCTTCGGCATCTATCCGGCCGCCCGCGCTGCGCGCCTGGATCCCGTGGAGGCGATGCGGGCCGACTGAGTCCGCGGTTCCGCCCCATGCACGGGCTCAGCGGAGGAATCCGCTGATCCTGTGGCCGAGCGAACGGTCGTGCCCGATCCCGGTCGAAGGTTCCGGGGGCAGCGCTGGAAGCGGCCGCGGAATTCCCGTACACCTCCTTGCGACTTCCCAAGGAGATCCCCCGGCATGAAGCGTTACCTGGGCCTGTTGCTCGGTGTCGTCGTCGTCCTCGTGCTCATCCAGCGCGTCTACGCCAGCGGGCGTGACAAGGCGGCCGCGGCCGAGCGCGAAGGAGCCTTCGCGCGCATCCAGCGCGAGTACCTCGAGCGGGTGGGCTGGCTGCGCGTCAACCCGGACGAGCAGGCCTACCGCGACGACGTGAAGTCGTTCCTGCGCTGGTACTTCGGCGAGGTGGACGCGCACGTGAAGCATTACCGCCTGAACGCGGACTTCGATGACTACCTCCACGAGGTGGAGGCGCGCGCGGCCAACGGGAAGGACGAGCAGCTCGAGAAGCGCAAGGCCTACTACGCCTCCGTGAAGAAGCTCTTCGACGGGATGCGCGCCGGCACCTACCGTCCCATGTGGACCGCCTCGGACAAGGGCATGCGCCTGGACGTGCTCGACGCGCAGGTGCAGGCGGTGGACGGCCACCCGCGCGTGGTGCTCCCGCTCGTGCTCTGGGGTGCGCAGCGGACGGAGCGGGAGGAGGCACGCAACCTCCGCAAGGTGGTGGCGAGCGCCAACTTCGATGCGCTCATCCGCCTCTTCGACGCGAAGGGGAAGCAGATCGGTGAGGTCCCCATCTCCGGCGGACCCGACATGCGCGTGGACCACCCGGAGCGGTTGATCAAGGAGTTCCCGGCGCAGCTGGTGCTCGGCCGCTACGAGCTGCCGCTGGTGCCCGCGGAGGTCACGCGCATGGAGGTGACCGTCAACGTCACCACCTCTCCCGAGTACGGACGCCCCGCGCAGGCGGCCTTCGCGTGGAAGGTGGACGTGCCGGCCGAGTGGAAGCTGCGGCCCGGAGAGGCGTGGGAGGGAGCCGAGGTCGTGGAGCGCGAGGAGGCCGACCCCAGCGCCGCGGACGCGCGGTAGCGGGCCTGCGGCGCGCGTCACGCGCGGGAGAGGACGCCCAGGTGGCTCGCCAGCCGGTGGGCCGCGAGGGTGCCGTCCTCGTCCAGCAGGTAGAGGGTCAGCCGTGAGTCCACCGCGAGTGCCCGCAGGGGCGCTCGTGTCTCCACCCGGGCCAGCTCGCGGCCTCCGCGCGGCTCCACCGCTCGGACCGCGGCTCCGGGAAGGAACGCGACTCCCCGGCGAACCACCGGCGCGGGCGTGGACGTCAGGGGCTCCCCGGCGGCGCCGAGACGCCACTCCAGCGTCCCGGTGGGACCCACACGCACTGCCGTGCCGTCCGCGCTCGCGGCGAGGAGGGCGCGGCCGTGTGAGGCAAGCGCGAAGGGGCCACGACCCAGGGGAACGCTCCGCTCCCACCGCACGCGACCGTCCGTGCCGAGAGCCAGCAGGACGGCCTCCGTGCCACGTGCCCCCAGGAGGTGCACGCGACTGCCCCGCACGTGCGGCGGCGTGGGCATGGAGAGGGACAGCTCGTGGGTCCACGCCGTCTCGCCGGTGTGGGGACTCCCCACCCAGAGGGCAGAGTGCTCGCCGCTGTTGAGGAGTGCGACTGCGCGGGGCCCCCATGCGCTGGGTGGTCCCACGAACGGGAGCGCCTCACGGGTGCGGAAGCGCAGGCGCCCGTCCGCGAGGTCCAGCCCCGAGAGCACGCCGGCGTCGGAGGCCACGAGCACACGGTGTCCCAGCACGGCCACGTGGACGCGTGCTCCGAGGGGGGAAGCCGCCCTCCACAGCTCACGCCCGGTGGCCTCCGAGAGGGCGAGGAGCGTGCGTCCCCGGGACACGACCACGAGCTGCCCCCGCTCCGCGAAGAGCACCGCCTCGAGTCGAAGGCCCTCCGGGTCGCTCCGGAACCAGTGGGCTCCAGCCGCAGGCCGGTCGAAGAACAGCAGCCGGTCCGCCGTCGCCACCACGACGCTCCCGTCGGCCGCAGCTGCGGCACCGTGGGCGCCCTCCCGCTCGACGACGAGCCCGCCTTCGCGCGAGAAGGCGCGCACGCCTGCACGGTCCACCACCATGCATCCCTCGGCCGTGAGCAGCAGCCGGGCCTGGGGCTCCATCGTCGCTTCGGCCACCTCCCAGCGGCGCTCGAACCGGAGTCTGCGGAGCGTTCCTGCCCGCTCCAGGGCGCGCCTTCCTTCGGTGGACCGGCGCGGCCGCACCGGCGCGGCCCCCTGGTCGGAAGGCGGGGGCTGCGCCTCTTCGCGAAGGTGCGCGAGCCCGCGGGTGCATCGCGTGGTCAGCTCGGTCAGGTATGGATTGCGCGCCTGCGCGGGGTTTCGCTGCGTGATGTGTGCCGCGAGCGCGAGGCCCAGCTCGAACATGGCCGCGGCCAGCTCGCGGGGACTGCCGGCGAGCTCGGCCGCCCCGCAGCGGATCCGCCCCCGCACCAGGTCCAGCTCGAGTGCGGGTGCGACACCCGCAGGGCGGAACGAAAGTGCGGGTTCTCCCGCGTCCACTGCGCGCAAGAGGTCGTGGCCCTGGCGAGACAGCTCCAGCGCCACCAGGAAGGGCGCTCCGCGTGCCGTCCACGGTGGCCTGCCCCCGGCGTGAAGCGTCACGGTGCCGCCGCAGAGCAGGGACGTCAGCGCTGCGTGGCCCTCGCGCCCGAGGCCGCGGAGGAGATCCTCCGGATCCTCCAGCTCCGCGCCAAAGCCGAACGGACCCGGGGACGGAAGTGAGTCGTGGAAGGGGATGGGGGCGCTCGCCGTGACGGGGGGAGGGAGTGCTCTCCCGAGCGCGGCCAGCTGCGACTCCATCCGCGCCACGCGTGGTGACCCGGCTCCGCGCGCTCTCGCGTGGACCTGCAGCTCCTTCACGTGGGCGTGGGCCCCCTTCGCCACTCCCTCCACCAGCTCCTCCAGCTCCACGCGCACACCGGGTCTCACCAGGCGCGCGGGGCGCGCGAGCGAGACCACCCGGAGCTCCACCTCGGCGCCGTGGCGGATGAAGCCCACCTCGAGGTGCGCCTCCGGAAGGGACAGCTGGGCCAGGCGCTCCCCCCGACAGGCCAGGCCATGGACCGCATCCACGAGCGCCGGGACGGTCTCCTCGAGCGGCTCCTCCGAGGCACCGGAAAGGAGGTTCACTCCCTCCACCTCGAGCGCGATGGAGTCCATGGGAGCGGCCGAGCGTTCGTGCTTCCAGCGCCGGCCGATGCGGAGTCGGATCATCGCGCGTTTCTCAAGAGGTCAGTTGGACGTTGCCTATCTCCGGGGTGTTGCCTAGCATCCGCCGCCCATATTCGGACCTACATCCGTGTATCCATCGGAAAATCCTGGGGAATTTAAATGACATTCTACGAGGCCGCGCTCCGGGTGTTGGAGAGCGAGGGTCGCCCCCTGCACTTTCAGGAGATCACCGAGAGGTCCATCGCCCAGAACCTGCTGTCGCACATCGGCAAGACGCCGGAGCAGACGATGCTGTCCCGTCTTGCGGCCATGGCGCGCCGGAAAGGCGAGCGGCGGGTGATGGTCACGGCGAAGGACACCTTCGGGCTCGTGGAGTGGGCCCTGCCAGAGGACGCGGAGGCGCTGGCACAGACGGGGCTTCCCGAACCGCACCCGGAAGAGGCCCTGCCTCCCTTGCGACCCGAGGAGCGGCACCCCGAGCCACGGATGGAGAACGTCCGGGCCGCAGGGCGTGGGACGGAGCGCAAGCGCCGCCGTGAGGAGGAGGAGGAGCGGGGCAAGAAGAAGCGCTTCCCTCCGGTGCCCGAGGTCGTGTTCGAGGCGCTCAGCGAGGCGGGTGGAAGCGTTGGTCCGGAGGCCCTGCTCGAGAAGCTGCGCGAGGATGGGCTCGCCTCCCAGGACCTGAGCGTGGAGGCGCTGCTGACCGCGCTCCTGGAGGACAACCAGAAGCGCATCGACGCTGGACGCCGGCCGCAGTTCGTCTACGGCGCGGAGGAAGGCGGGCTGTCGCTCGAGCGCGCGGGAGCGCCCTCCGAGGTGCCCCCGGTGGAGCTGCAGGCGGCGTTCGCGGCGGCGGCGGGGCTCCCGTTCGAGGGCGGGCGCGTGGTGCTGCGCAAGCCAGCGGCCCCTGCGGCGGAGGTCCAGACCGACGAGGCCGTGCTGGAGGCCGCGCGGACCGCCGTCAAGGAGGCGCGCAAGGCCATGGCACGCGCCCTGCGCAGTCGCCTCGGGGAGCTGGAGGCGACCACCTTCGAGCGCGCGGCCGTGAAGATGCTCCACGGGCAGGGCTTCCGCGAGCTGAAGGTGGCCAAGCGCGGCAAGGAAGGGCCCCTGCTCACCGCGCGGCGCCGCGAGGGCAGCGTGGAGCTCCGCTTCGCCATCCGCATGCACAAGGCTTCGGCTGCGGTGGAGCGGCGGGCGGTGCAGGAGCTGCGCAAGGAGCTCGGGCAAGTGGGCGCCCAGGTGGGCCTCCTGCTCTCGGCCGGAGATGTGCGTGGTGATGCGCGGAGCGAGGCCCAGGCCAGCGGCGCGCTGGTGATGCTCTGGTGCGGCGAGGCGCTGGCGGAGAAGTTCTTCGAGGCGCGCGCGGGCGTCAGCGTGGTGCAGGTGGAGATGTTCACGCTGGACGAGTCCTTCTTCTCGCACATGGCCGTGGAGGCCGAGGAGTCCAAGAAGCGTCGCGAGGAGCGCCAGAAGGAGCGCGAGGAGCGGCTGAGCGCCCGCGCCGTGGCGAAGGCTGCGAAGGCGGAGGCACGCGCGAAGGCGAAGGAGGCTGCTGCCGCCGCGGGTGAGGTGCCCGTCGCAGAGGCGCTGCCGGTCGAGGGCGAGCAGCCTCCTCTCGCGGCGCTCCCGGGCAGGATCGAGGAAGGTGAGGAGGAGGGCGAGGAGGAGCTCGCCGAGGGTGAGGCCGAAGCCGGGGCCGAGGCCGCCGCCGGGGGTGAGGGCGCCGCGGCAGGTGAGGGCGCTGCAGCGGGTGAGCGTCGTCGCCGCCGCCGCCGCCGCAGGGGCCGTCGCGGTCGCGGGGGGCGGCCAGAGGGCGAGGCCGCCGCGGGAGCAGGCGAGGCGGGTGGACAGGCACCCGAGGGTGTCGTGGCACCCGGCGGTGCAGGCGAGCCGTCCCGTGAGGGTGCAGCCGAAGCGCTTCCCGAAGGCGCGCCGCCGCGCGAGGGCACCGTGGAGCCGGGCGCGCCACGAGGTGGCGAAGAAGCCGCGGGTGCGGGGTCACGGCGCACCCGCGAGGAGCCACAGGCTGCGTCCGCGGAGCGTGTCGCGGCGGAGCGCCCGCCGTCCGAGCCTGCGCCAGCGCCGTCCGAGCCACCCACCGAGCGCACCGCCTCGACGGAGCCACCGTCCGGCGAGAGCTGACCGGGCGCACGGAGTCGGGGGTCGGCCGCCCAGGAGGGCCCCCGTTCGCTCCGCCTGGGGCCCTTCCGATCGCCGGCTGCCCGTCGGAGGGGCGACTTCCGAGGCGGCTTGGGGCCAGGGGGTGCGCTAGCATCGGCCGCCATGGGACGGCTCGTCACAGGCCTGCTGCTGGCGATGGTGGTCACCGTGGGGTGCAAGCGTGGCGAGGTCCGCCACACCGTCGAGCGCGTGGAGGCCTCCGGTGCGCGCTTCGCGGACAGCCGGCTGCTCGGCGTCACCGACGACGAGGTGGCATCCCTGCTCACGCAGGCGCTCCGCACGGAGGGCCACTTCGAGCTGCCCGGGGCGGCGAGCCAGGAGGAGCCTCCCGAGGACGCGGTTCGAGTCCGCGTGCAGCTGGCTTTCGCGAGGGAGGTGGAGGTGGGGCCTCCGGCCGGCCGGGCAGTGCAGGTGGGGCTCACCCTGGTCGTCCGGCGGCGGGAGAAGGGCATGGCCCGCCACGAGGAGCTGGACGTGCTCGCCCAGGAGCCCATCCATGGCGAGGTGGAGGACGCGGCGAGGCGGGCGCTGCTCACCGGGCTCCGGCAGGTCAGCCAGCGCGCCCACCTGGCCCTCGCTGCCACCCACAAGTCGGATTCCACCCTGGTGGACGAGCTGGGGAGTCCCTCCGCACCCGTCCGGGAGGCGGCGCTCCACGCGCTGGTCGCCCGGCGCCATCCCAAGGCGCTCCCGGCGCTGCTGAAGGCCCTGGAGGGTGCGGGTCCCCTGGAGGTCCGCCGCTGCATCGGTGCGCTGGTGGAGCTCGGGGACCCCCAGGCCGTGCCGGCCCTCATCGAGCTGGTGAAGGGGCGGGATCCCGGCTTCATGACCGAGCTGCTCTTCGCCCTGGCGGCCATCGGGGGACCGGAGGCGGAGGCCTACCTCTTCACCGTGGCCCAGGGGCATGATCTGGAGTCCATCCGGACCGTGGCGCAGCAGGCGCTCGGCGAGGTGTCCGCGCGCGAGCGACGTGCGGAGGCGGAACGAAACGAGCGCCCGTCGAGCGGGCGATGAGGAGACGTCCAGTGAGGCGGTGCGCAGCGGTGGTTCTGGGACTCGTGGCCCTCATGGGGTGTGTCCGGCGAGCGGAGACCGAGGGGCAGGAGGTGGCGGCGCCTGCGGAGTACTACCCCCTCTCGGTGGGCAACCGCTGGACGTACGACGTGACGTTCCTCGGTGAGAAGCGCGAGCACACCGTGGAGCTGGTCGGGGAGCGCGAGGGCTTCTTCGTGGACCGCGAGGGAACCCGCATCGGCGTGGACGCCTTCGGTGTCTGGGACGGCAAGCGCTACCTCCTGCGCGGCCCCCTGAGGGAAGGGCAGGCGTGGAACAACATGGTGTCCGTCTCCTCCCTCGAGCGCTACCGGGTGCTCGCCGCCGGCGTGCGGTGCACGGCGCCCGCGGGAGCGTTCCGGGACTGTGTGCAGGTGGAGGCGCGCAACCGGGTGGACGCGAAGACGACACTCGTCAACACGCTGACGTTCGCGCGGGGAGTGGGCATCGTCCGGGTGGAGACGGTGGCGGAGATCGACGGGCGCCAGGTACCCCAGGCCTCCAGGGCGCTCGCGTCCTATGCCGTGAAGCCCACCACGCGGTGAGCTCCCGGCAGCCCGGGTTGAAAGCGGGACGGAGCCTCCCTAGGGTTGTGCCCCTCCAAGGAGCGGAGCCGTGCCGTGAACACCGAAGCGCTGGAGCAGACCCACGAGGAGCTCGTCCTCTCCTTCCTGGTGGAGAGCGGGGAGGACTACGCCTCCGGCGAGGTGCTCAGCGGGAAGCTCGGTCTGTCACGCACCGCGGTGTGGAAGGTGGTGGAGTCGCTCCGGGGAAAGGGCTACCGCATTGACGCGGTGCCCGCGCGCGGCTACCGCCTCGTGTCCGTGCCGGACCGGCTCTCCCCGCTCGAGCTGGCGCCGCTGCTCTCCACGCATGACCTCGGGCGGACGCTGCACTACGTCGAGACCCTACCGTCCACGAACGAGCTGGCCTTCCGGCTCGCGGCCGAGGGCGCGGGCCACGGCGAGGTGGTGCTCTGCGAGCAGCAGACGGCGGGGAAGGGACGCCGGGGCCGCCAGTGGGTCTCCCCGAAGGGGAAGAACCTGGCCCTCTCCGTCATCCTCCGGCCGGAGCTGCCGCCCCAGGAGGCCCCGGAGCTCACGCTCGTCGCGGCGGTGGCGCTCGCCGAGACGCTTCGCGAGGCCGGTGGGGACGCCACCATCAAGTGGCCCAACGACGTGCAGCTCGGGGGGCGGAAGGTGGCGGGCATCCTCACCGAGCTCTCCGCGGAGCCCGACCGCGTGTCGTTCGTGGTGCTCGGCATCGGGGTGAACCTCAACACCCGCGCCGCGGACCTGCCACAGGAGCTGGCCGAGACCGCGACCTCGCTCGCCGAGGCCCGCGGACAGGACGTCCCCAGAGCGCTCTTCACCGCTGCGCTCCTGACTCGCCTCGAGTCCTGGCTGGACCGGCACGCGGAGCAGGGCTTCGGCCCGGTGCGGGAGGCCTGGAAGCGGCTCTCCTCCACGCTCGGCCAGGACGTCCTGGTGCGCACGGATCGCGCCGAGCTGCGCGGGAGGGCGGTGGACATCGACGTCAGCGGGGCGCTCCTCGTCCGGCGGGAGGACGGGACGCTCGAGCGGGTGCTCGCCGGGGACGTGGAGCAGCTGCGGCCCCGCAAGGACCCCCTCGCGCGGTGAGGGAGCGGCGCCCCGGAATGGACTAGACTCGGTGGCCGACATGCTCCTGGCCATCGACGTGGGAAACACCCACACCGTCCTCGGCGTCTATGACGGCCGGGTCCTCAAGGACCACTGGCGGCTGGAGACGCACGCGCGCCGCACGTCGGACGAGTACGGCGTCCTCCTCCGCCAGCTCTTCGAGGGAGGCGGGCTCTCCACGCGCGACGTGAGGGCGCTGATGGTGTCCAGCGTCGTTCCGCCCATGCAGCACGCGCTCGAGCAGATGGCCCAGCGCTACTTCCACACCCGGGCCCTGTTCGTCGGCCCTGGCGTGAAGACGGGGATGCCCATCCTCTATGACAACCCGCGCGAGGTGGGGGCGGACCGCATCGTCAACGCGGTGGCGGCCTGGGAGCGCTGGAAATGCGGGCTCGTGGTGGTGGACTTCGGGACGGCCACCACGTTCGACGCGGTGAGCCCGAAGGGCGAATACCTGGGCGGGTGCATCTGCCCGGGCATCACCATCTCCATGGAGGCCCTCTTCCAGAACGCGGCCAAGCTTCCGCGGGTGGAGTTCGCGCGGCCGCCCCAGGTGGTGGGCCGCAACACGGTGCACGCCATCCAGGCCGGGCTCTTCCATGGCTACGTTGGGATGGTGGACGGCATCTGCGCGCGCTTGCGCGAGGAGCTCGGCTTCGAGGTGAAGGTGGTGGCCACCGGAGGGGCCGCGCCCCTCCTGGCGGATGCCTCCCGGGCCATCAGCGAGGTGGACGAGTTCCTCACGCTCGAGGGCCTCCGCCTCATCTACGCGAGGAACCACGCCTGACCATGAGCACCACCGACACCTGTCCCATCACCGCGGACTTCCTTCCGCCCCAAATGCGCAAGCACGTGGACCCTGCGGCGCCGGTGCCGCTTCGCATGATGGCCGCCAAGTCGCTCGTG